>NZ_JBFBDO010000027.1:0-78425 GCF_040683335.1 Kitasatospora sp. NPDC093806 | reverse complement strand
CAGGGGGGACCCTGTGGGAGAGTAGGACGCCGCCGAACAATCATTCACAAAGAACCCCCATCCGGGATCCGGATGGGGGTTCTTTGCATTTCCCGGCTACGGCTGCCGCTACCGCTACCGATTACCGCAGGCTGTCGAGGTCGACGCTGTCGGCCATCGCCTGGTAGCCGCGCGGGCTGGGGTGGAGGTGGTCGCCGAAGTGGTAGCCGTCCGGGATGCTGCCGGTGCCCGCAGGGTCGATGGCCCGGTCGAAGTCGGCGACCGCGTCGTACTCGCCTGCGCTGCGGATCCATTCGTTGAGGTCGCGGCGCATCCGGTCGGTCTGCGCGGTCCAGAACGGCGCGCCGCCGAACGGCATCAGGGTCGCTCCGACGGCCCGGACGCCGCGGGCGTGGGCGGCGCGGATCAGGGTGCGGTGGGCGTCGATCAGGCGCTGGAGGGTGACGGGCGGGTCGTCGCGGTCCACGCCGCAGATCTGGTCACCGGTGCGGAGGATGTCGTTCATGCCGTGGGAGACGATCACGGTGCCGACGTTCGGCTGGTCGAGCACGTCGCGCTCGAAGCGGGAGAGGGCGCTGTCGCCGGCGCAGGCGGAGTCGGCGAGCATCTTGTTGGAGCCGATGCCGGCGTTGAGCACGGGGCGCGGCCGGCCGGCGGCGATGAGCCGTTCGGCGAGGCGGTCGGGGTAGCGGTCGTCGCCGTCGACGGTGGCGCCGAATCCGTCGGTGGTGGACTCGCCGAAGGCCACCACGGCCTTGCCCGCCGGCCGGCCGCCGGTGACCTCGACGCCGCTGAGGTAGTACCAGGAGCCGAAGCCGGGGCGGACGGCGTCGGTGAACGCGGTCGCTCCGGTGTCGCCGCGGTGGTCGCCGGCCGCCCGGTAGGTCGTGGTCATGGAGAGCTGGTGGTAGGTGGCGGGGCCGGTCGGGCCGTCGAAGTAGAGGGTCAGCGCCACCCGATCGCGTGCTGTCACCGGCAGCGGCACCGGGTCGCTGAGCACCTCCTCACCGACGGGGACGACGACGGATTCCCGGTGGGCGAAGCGCAACGGCCGCACCGTCCCGGGGACCACGGCCGCGCCGTCGGCGGCCCGGCCGACGTCGGCTCCGGTCAGCCGTAGCGGCGTCGTCCCGTTCAGGTTGGACAGCCGGAACCGGACGGCCTTGCCGCCGCCGCTGAGCCGCACCACCTGGCGCACCGACTGGTGGTCGAAGCCCTGCCCGGCCCAGGTCGCGAACCAGGGTGCCGCGGAGGGCCGCATCATCGGCGCGGACCAGGCGGCCGACCAGCGCTGGTGATGCGCCGAACCGGCCGGGACGGGGGCGGCGGTCGCAGGGACGGCGGTCGCGGCGATCGACAGGGCGGTCAGCGCGGCGACGGACGCGGCGCGGGCGAACGAGATCATGGGGGGCCCTTCCTCGGGGCATCGGTCGATGCGTGGACGACGGCCGGGCGGGGATCCGGTGGCTCGCGCCGTCCGGCTCCCCGTCCGCTCATGATCTTTGACTCCTGGCGGCGCGGATTTGTGACAGGGGAGCGGCCGTGATCACGGTCATACCCCCGAGATGACGGTCAGTCGGGCGGGATCTCAGTCATTCGCCCGGCACCACGTTCGACAGCGGCAGGCCCTCGAAGAAGGCCACCGCCTCCTCGCGCCAGTGCGGGCGCCAGTCCCGGGCCTCGGCGCGGGCGGCCTCGGCGCAGCGGCGCATGTCGGTGCGGAGCTTCCGGTCGACGCCCAGCTGCCTGGCGAGCTCGCGGATCCGCGCGACCGTTTCGGCGGCGCAGTGCGGGTCACCGAGCGCGGCCTCCACCTCGGCCCGCCGCGGCTCGTCGGCGGCGGCGAGCAGGGCGGTCACGGCGTAGCTGCGGCGGCCGGCGCGGAGGTCGGCGCCGGTGGACTTGCCGGTGGCGGCGTCGTCGGCGAACAGGTCGAGGTAGTCGTCGCGCAGCTGGCCGCCGATGCCGACCAGGCTCGCGTAGCGGCGCAGTCGGGCGTCGTGGGTGGCGAGGTCCTCGCCGGCGGCGAGCAGGCCGAGCCGGAGCGGGGCGAGCACGGAGTACCGGGTGGACTTGTACTCGCAGACGGTGTTCAGGAACTCCTCGTCCGGGAGCGGCCGGAGGTCGCGTTCGAGGTCGGCCAGCTGACCGGCGACGGTCTCGGCGCCCGCGTTCAGCTGGACCTCCAGCATCGCCTGGCGCAGTTCGGCGGGGACGTCCGCCTCCAGCAGGACCCGCATCGAGAGGAAGGCGGCGAGGTCCCCGGCGAGGATGGCCAGGCCCAGCGCGGTGTGGTCGGCCGCGGGGAACTCCTGCCGGTAGGCGTAGTAGGTGGAGGGGCCGCCGCGGCGGACGGGGGAGTCGTCGATGATGTCGTCGTGGACGAGGCCGTGGGTCTGGAGCAGTTCGATGCTCAGCGCGGCTTCCGCGAGGCCGGGCACCGGGTCGGTGGTGACCAGCCGGGCGGCCTCGTACAGCAGGGCGACGCGCAGGCGTTTGCCGCCGCGCAGCGAGAGGTCCCGGAGCAGGTCCAGGCAGTGCGGGGTGAAGCGGCTGAGCGGCGGGGTGTCGAGGCATTCCGGCAGGGTGGCGAAGTAGGCCTCGAAGCGGAGGTCGAACCGGCGTCGGTGTCCGGCGGCCCGTTCGCGGGCGGCTGCCATGATCGTCTCGTCCATGACGCCCACCCTCGCACCCGCGCGGGCCGGCCCCCGCCACCGGGGTCGGGGCGGGGGCCGGCCGGGTGCGAGCTGCGAGCGTGGGCGGTCAGGCGTGCTGGGCCCCGTTGTAGACGTTGTAGGCGTCGTCACGGAAGTAGGAGCTCACGGCCCACCACTTGTTCAGCCAGCTGTCACCGGTGACGAAGGTCCCGGTCTGCACGGCCGAGCCGTCGTTCTGGTTGTAGTTGACGAAGAACGGTCCGCCGCTGGCGCCGCCGCCCAGCCCGATGCAGTTGTCGATCCGCGCGGTGGACGGCTGCTCGGGGCCGGCCACCGGCTGGCCGCCGCACCAGAGGGCGTGCTCGCGCTCGGCGGGGACCACGCCGGGGATGCCGATGATGTGGGCGTAGTTGTTGATGTCCCGGTTGAACCCGATGCCGGTGGCCCCGACGACGTCCGCGATGTGCCGGCCGTTCTGGGTGTTCAGCACGATGAAGGCGATGTCGCCCTGCGGGGCGGGCGCGTCGACCCAGCCGGCCGCCCGCCAGGTCCACCAGCCGTAGGGGGCGTTCCCGGCGTCGTAGTTGGGCGCGAACTTGAAGTCGTGCCCGCCCTCGACGCAGTGCCGGGCGGTGGCGATGACGTCGCGGTTGGCGCTGGAGACGACGTTGGCGGTGCAGACGGCGTTCCCGGTGAGCAGCCGCCCGGTGGTGCCCCAGACGCTGGCCCCGGCGGCCTGAGCCCCGGCGGCGGTGGCCTCGGCGGCTCCGGCTGCGGCCTTCGGGGCGGCGGTCGGCGCGGTCGCGGGGACCGTCAGTGGCCGGCCGCCGAGCGAGCCCTCCTGCTGGGGCGTCCAGCGGGTGCCGGCGGCGTTCGCCGGGTTGATCAGGACGTGGCTCCGACTGCTGACCTGCTCGACCGGCTTGCCGCTCGTGGCCGGTGCGGCGGACGAGACCGGCGCGATCAGGCCGAGGGTCGCGACCGAGACCACGGCGGTGGCGAGGAGACCGCGTATACGCATGGTGTCCTTCCTTCCTCTGCTGGACGGGGTGTGCTGTGCCGTCAGCTTGGAAGGGGCACGTCAACAGCGCGTCCACAGCACGTCGACGGCCGCAACCGGCACCCGGCCCGACCGGGGGCGGAGCGGTCGCGGCCGACCAAGGGCGGGGTGCGGCGTAGCATCGGGTGGAGTGGTACCGGCACTCGGCGGCGGTCGGGACGACGGGGTTGTTGGCGGGGGAGCCGGAGGCGAGGGCCTGTTCGGCCATCAGGGGGATGAGGTCGGTCCAGGTGGCCCGGTCGATGCCGTAGGCCTGCGGGGTGGGGACGTCCAGGTCGCGGCAGAGGGTGCGGAGCGCGTCGACGAGCTTGGCGGCTGCGGTGTCCGCGGCGTCGTCGGCGGTCGCGACGCCCAGGGCGCGGGCGCAGTCGGCGTAGCGAGCGGGCGCGCCGGCCACGGAGAAGGCGGTCACCTCGGGGAAGAGCATCGCGTTCGACAGGCCGTGGGCGATGTGGAAGTGGGCGCCGATCGGGCGGCTCATGCCGTGCACCAGGGCGACGCTGGCGTTCGAGAAGGCGATCCCGGCCTGGGTGGAGGCGAGCATCATGGCCTCGCGGGCCGCGGCGTCCGAGCCGTCCGCGTAGACGCGGCGCAGGTTGCGGCCGATGGTGCCGATCGCGGTGAGGGCGAGGCCGTCGGAGAAGGGGTTGGCCTTGCGGCTGACGTAGGCCTCGACGGCGTGGGTGAGGGCGTCGATGCCGGTGTCGGCGGTCAGCCGGGGCGGCATCGACATGGTCAGTTCGACGTCGACCACGGCGGCGACGGGCAGGAACGCGGGGCCCGGACAGAGCATCTTCTCGTCGGTGGCGCTGTCGGTGATGATGGTGAACTGGGTCGCCTCCGAGCCGCTGCCCGCGGTGGTGGGGACGGCGATCACCGGGAGCGCCGGGCCGAGGTTGACCCGCGGCGCCTTGTAGTCGCGCATGCCGCCGCCCTGCACGCCGAGCAGGGCGAGGGCCTTGGCGGTGTCCATCGGGCTGCCGCCGCCGAACCCGATGACCGAGTCCGCCTCGTGCTCGCGCAGGGCCAGCAGGCCGGCGTCCAGTGAGTCGGTGGTCGGGTCGGGCACGGTCTCGGAGAACAGTCGCGGCTCGACGCCGGCCTTCCGCAGGATCGCCAGCAGGCGGTCCGCCGCGCCGCTGCCGACCAGGAAGGCGTCCGTGACGAGGAGGGGGCGGCTCAGGCCGAGTCCCGTGATGACGGCGCCCAGTTCGTCGGCGGCGCCGCGGCCGACGCGCATGATCCGGGGCAGGGACAGGCTGGCTACCATGGGCGGACCCCTCGACGGTGGGAGGAACTCCGACCGGCGGCCCCGGCCGGGGAGGTTCGACTCTGACGCCCGCGAGCGTGTGCGTTCAAGCGCCAATCGTGCAGACGGGGTGTGCGGAAATGCAGATACGCTGCCACCGTGCGCTCCCGCTCCCCTTCCGGTCCTCCCCGTGCCCTTCCGCCGACGGACGGTGGCGAGCCCGATCCGCGGGCGCCCGAGCCGAGAGGCGCCGACCTGAGAGGGTCCGAGCTGAGAGGCGTCGAGTCGAGAGGAGCCGAGCCGAGAGGGGCCGACGCGCACGGGCCCGATCCGCGCAGGCTCCGGGCGGACGACCTCCGCTACCTGCTCGCGGTGGCGCGGACGGGGCGGCTGGTGACCGCGGCCGACGCGCTCGGCGTCGACCACACCACGGTGTCACGCCGCATCACCGCGCTGGAGCGGAGCCTCGGCGCGCGGCTGATGGAGCGCGACACGGAGGGCTGGGCCCTCACCGACGCCGGGAAGGCCGTCACCGAGAGCGCCCGGGCGATCGAGGAGGCCCTCGTCCGCGCCGTCGACGCGGTGTCCGGCCAGGACGCCCCGTCCCTGCACGGCACCGTCCGGGTGAGCGCCCCGGACGGCTTCGGCACCGTCTTCGCCACCTCGGCGCTGGCCCGGGTGCGCCGCTGCCACCCCCGGCTCCAGGTGGAACTCATCACGGCCACCCGGCCGTTGACCCTGCGTCCGGCCGGGTTCGATCTCGCGCTGGCCATCGGCAGGCCGCCGAAGAGCCGGCTGGTGACCGAGCACCTCACCGATTACGCCCTGGGCCTGTACGCCGACGACGGGTACCTCGCGCGGTGCGGGCCCCCGGGGACGGTCGCCGAGCTGCGGGAGCACCCGTTGATCTTCTACATCGAGTCGATGCTCCAGGTCGGCGACCTCGACATCGAACGCCATCTGCCGGGCGTCACACCCGCGTTCTCCTCCACGAACGTGTTCGCGCAGCTCGAAGCGACCCGGTTGGGAGCGGGAGTCGGCGTGCTGCCGGCCTTCCTCGCCGAGCGGGCCGGCTTGCGGCGGCTGCTGGCCGACGAGGTCGACATCCGGTTGCCGATCACGCTCGCGGTGCGGCGGGAGGCGGTGACCCATCCGGCCGTCCGGGCGGTGCGCGACGCCCTGCACCACGAGGTCGCCGACCGCGCCGCGGAGCTGCTGCCGGTCGGTGAGCTCAGCGGGTGAGCTCGGCGGGTGAGTCTGCTGGGTGAGCTCAGCGGGTGGGTCCGGCGGGTGGGCTGGGTAGGCGGGCCCGGTGGGTGAGCCCGGTGGATGGCCTCAGAGGGTGAACATGGCGGCGTACGGCGGGGTGATCCGCTCCTGTCGCGAGCCGAAGTCGACGAGGACGGCGGCGTCGGCTCCGTCCTCCACCCCGATGACGCGGCCGAGGCCGTACTTGTCGTGGGTCACGCGGTCGCCCAGGGCGAATCGCTTGGGCGGTGCGTCGGGCCGGGCTTTGAAGGGGCTGGTGGGCAGGGGGCGTCGGACTGCCGGTGATTTCCTCATCCCGGTCAGTATGCGCCGAAAATCGGCGGAACGGGCCGTCCGGGCCGACCGAAATTCTCGGCCGGTCCCCGCGGCGCCAACTGCCTTGCCGGGTGGTACGGTTGCCGCCCGGAGTGCGGTCGGAAGGGCGCGCCCGGACGGGCGGATCAGCCGGTGGATCGGCGGGCGGATCAAGAAAATTCGGCGAAATATCCGCCGCGAGGGCCCCGAACCTGCTACAGTCGGAGTCAGTTGCAGTTGTGGTTCCCATGAACTTTGTGTGCGCCTGCTGATTGTTGCAGGCGCATTTTTGTTTTCCGGCTCCTTTTCCGGAGGGTTCTCATCGCGGCGACCTCAAGTCTGCATGGTGCAGATTTCGAAAAGTCTCTCGAAGGAGATTTCTCATGGCTACCGGTACCGTGAAGTGGTTCAACGCGGAAAAGGGCTTCGGCTTCATCGAGCAGGAGGGTGGCGGCGCTGACGTCTTCGCCCACTACTCGAACATCAACGCCAGCGGCTTCCGCGAGCTGCTTGAGGGCCAGAAGGTCGAGTTCGACGTCACCCAGGGCCAGAAGGGCCCGCAGGCGGAGAACATCCGCCCGCTGTAGTGGTCCCTGCCGGCTTCCGTCCGGCGGACACGAGGGGCCCGTACCGTGCGCGAAGCACGGTACGGGCCCCTCGGCCGTTCCGGGAACGCAGCGATCGGGTGACGCCCGACCGGCGCCCGGTGTCGCTGCGGCCCGCGCGTCCGATCGCCATCGCATCGTGTGCACAACATCCCTCCACCATGAGGAGCGCACATGCATGTTCCGAGACTCCGCCGCCCCGGGCGCCGACCACGCGTGGTGGCCGCCCTGCTGGCCGTCCTGATGGCCGGAGCCGGCGGCGGTGCCGTGGCCGGCACGGCCCAGGCCGCCGACGGTGCGGCCGACCGGGTCCTGCGACCGGGCGTACGCGGCACCGCGCTCGCCTGGGGGGCCAATCTGAACGGCCAGCTCGGCGACGGCACCACCACCTTCTACCGCACCACCCCCGACCTCGTCTGCGGCATGGCCCCCTGCACCGACCCGCTGCGGGACGCGATCGCCATCTCCGGCGGCAACAACCACACCATCGCGCTGCGCGCCGACGGCACCGTGGTCGCCTGGGGCTACAACATCACCGGCCAGCTCGGCGACGGCACCTCCCTCGACCGCACCACCCCCGTCCGGGTGTGCGCGGTCGGAGCCACCGCACCCTGCACCAGCTTCCTGAGCAACGTGGTCTCGATCGCCGCGGGCGGGGACCACAGCCTTGCGCTGCTCGCCGACGGCACGGTGGTCGGCTGGGGGTCGAACGGCGCCGGCCAGCTCGGCAACGGTGCGAGCGGCACCTTCAACACGACCCCGGTGCAGACCTGCGAGGTGTCCGGCTGCAGTGCACCGCTGACCCATGTGGTCGCCCTCGCCGCCGGCAGCGCCCACAGCCTCGCGCTGGGCACCGACGGCTACGTCCGCGCCTGGGGGTCCGACAGCGACGGCCAGCTCGGCGACGGCAACACCGGCACCATCAGCCCCACGCCCATCTTCGTCTCGGGGGTCAGCGGCGCCACCGCCATCGCCGGCGGCTTCTACCACAGCGTGGCCGTGCAGACCGGCGGCACCGTCATGACCTGGGGGAGCAACAGCCTCGGCCAGCTCGGCGACGGCACCACCACCGACCGCAGCACGCCGGTGCAGGTCTGCGCGCAGGGGGCGACCGCCCCGTGCGCGACCTTCCTGACCGGGATCGGCCAGGTCGCCGCCGGCTACGGGCACACCGTCGCCCTGCGCACCGACGGCAGCGTCCGCTCTTGGGGTTACAACGCCAGCGGGCAGCTCGGCAACGGGACGACGACCGGCACCACGACCCCGGTCCGGGTCTGCGCGGGCGGCACGACCGCACCGTGCGGCACCTTCCAGGACGGCATCACCGCGCTCGCCGCGGCCGGTGGGCAGACCCTGGCGCTGCGCTTCGACGGCGGGGTCCGGGCCTGGGGCTCCAACAGCTTCGGCCTGCTGGGCGACGGCACCACCGTCGACCGGACGACGCCGGTCCGGGTCTGCGCCATCGGGCAGACCGCGCCGTGCAGCCGCCCGCTGTCGGGAGCCATCGCGGTCACCACCTCCTCCAACAACTCGGCGGCGCTGGTCCGTTCCTGACCGGTCGTGAATCCTGGCGGCCGGGCCGGCCCCCGCACCGGGGGCCGGCCCGGCCGTCGTCGTTCGCCCCGGCCGACCGCGCGGTGGCCCGGTCGGCCGGCCCGGATTGTCAAGCCCGCAGCGCGCCCGCCCGTTCGGCAGTAGCCTCGGTAGCCCCGGTCTCGGCAACGACGGCCGGGGAACGGCGAATTGGAGGCGACGGTGGCCGAAGGGGAGCCCGCGGCCGGGGGCGGGACGGACGGCGGGGGCGGGACCGGCGACGGGGGCATCGGGGGCCAGGACGCCCGTCCGCTGCACGAACGCGAGACCGAGATCCGCTCGGCCGGGCAGGCGATCGAGGCCCTCACCCGGCCCGCCGGTGCCGGCCTCGGACAGCTGCTGCTCTACACCGGCGCGGCCGGGCTGGGGAAGACCGCGGTGATGACCGAGGTGCGGCGCCGGGCGAAGCGCGCGGGCTGCACCGTCCTGTTCGCCCGGGGCGGGGAGCGGCAGCGCCACGAGCCGTTCCACGTGGTGCGCCAGCTGCTCCAGCCGGTGCTGGCGGCCCTGCCCGACGCGGAGCGGGCGCGGGCCTTCGGGCCCTGGGAGGACGTGGTCGGCCCGGCGGTCGGCCTGCTGCCGCCCGGCGGGCAGCTCGACCCGCAGGGCGTCCGGGACGGCCTGGACTTCGTGCTCACCCGGCTGGTGCAGCTCCGCCCGCCGGTGGCCGTGCTCGTCGACGACCTGCACTGGGCCGACCCGGAGTCGCTCGGCTGGCTGGCGGGCTTCGCGGTGCGCGCCCGGGAGCTGCCCGCCCTGCTGGTGCTCGCCTGCCGCGACGAGTTCCCCGACGACGCCCTGGCCGTGCAGCGCGGCCTCGTCGACCGGGCCGACCGACGGCACGCCCTGCGGCCGCTCCAGCCCGCCTCGGTCGCCCACCTGGTCCGCGCGGCCCTGGGCGCGCGGGCCGAGGACGCCTTCTGCCGCCACGTCTGGGCGGTCACCGCCGGCAACCCGTACGAGACCACCGCCCTGCTGCGCGAGGTGCTCGACCAGCGGCTCGACCCGGTCGGGGAGAACAGCGGCCAGCTGCACGAGCTCGCCGCCGGAGCGCGCGGGATGACGCTCCGGCACTGGCTGGACAAGCTCGGCCCGACGACCCTGCGGTTCGCCTGGGCCGCGTCCATGCTGGACACCGACATCCGTCCGGAGCTCGCCGCCGTCATCTGCGCCCAGGGCCCGGAGGCCGCCGGCCAGTCGATCCGCGAGCTGCGCCGGCAGGGCGTGCTGACCAGCACACCGGGCGGCCGGCTGGAGTTCGTCCACCCGCTGATCGCCACCTCGCTCTACCAGTCGATGCCGCGGGCCGTCCGGACCGGGATGCACGGGGTCGCCGCCGTCGAGACCGAGAACGCCGGCCTCGGCCTGCTGACCGCGTCCCGGCACCTGCTGGAGACCCTGCCCGAGGGCGGCGACGCGATCGTCGACAAGCTGCGCCGGGCCGCCCGCGAGCACCTGGCGATCGGCGCCCCCGAGGCCGCCCAGCGCTGCCTGCGCCGCGCCCTCAGCGAACCGCCCGCCGACCGGGACCGGGCCGCGGTGCTGTACGAACTCGGCTGCTCGGCGCTGCTCACCGACCCGGCGACCACGGTCAACCAGCTGCGGCTGGCGCTCGCGGACCCGTACGGGCTGGGCCCCGAGCTCCGGGTGGACGCGATCTTCCGGCTCGCCCAGGCGCTCGCCCACAGCAACCGGCTCGGCGAGGCCGCCGCGATGTGCGCCGCGGAGGCCGCCCGGACCCCGCCCGGACCGGGCCGGCTGCGGCTGGAGGTCGCCCACTTCATGTTCGCCGCGTTCCAGTCCGAGGACGCGGACGGTCCGGGCCGCTCCCGGCGGCTCGCGGACTTCGACCGGATGCTCGGCACCATCGCGCTGGCCTTCACCGACGGTGCGGCCGCCTCCGGTGCACCCGCGGCCGACGCGACGCCGACCCCGAACGAGGCCGTGTTCGCCCGCGACGGCCTGACCCACGCGGTGGCCGTGCTGCGCTGCTGGGACCTCACCCTGCGCGGCGAGGACCGGGCGGAGGCGATCGCCCTCGCCGAGTCCGCACTGCCCGGCGGCCGGCTGCCGCACAGCCTCGGCTGGACCAACACCACCTGGGGCTTCGAACTGCCCGGCATCCTCGGCATCAGCTACCTCTACGCCGACCGGGTCGACCGGGCCGAGGAACTCTTCACCGAGGCCGTCCGCGCGTACGAGGTCGCCGGCTGGAGCGGCGGCCACCTCGGCTTCGCCTACCTGCTGACCGGCATGCTCCGGTTCCGCTGCGGCGCCCTGGCGGAGGCGGAGGACTACCTGCGCCGGGCGCTGCGCCTCGCCGAGCGGATCGGCCCCGGCATACCGCTGCACTGGGACGCGGTCGGGGCGCTGGCCGAGACCCTGGCCGCGCGCGGCCGGCTCGCCGAGGCCCTGGAGCTCACCCGGAAGCACTCCTTCGGCCCGCCGTACCCGACGGTGATGGTGCTGCCCGACGCCCCCACGCTGTACGGCCGCCTGCTGCTGGCCCGGGGCGACGCGACCGGCGCGGCGGCGACGCTGACCGCCGCCGGCGCGGCGCTGGACGCGCGCGGCTGGCGCAACACGGTGTGGGCGCCGTGGCTGGGCCACCTGGCCCGCGCGGTCGCCCCCGACCAGCCGGACCGGGCCCGCGAGCTCGCCGGGGAGGCCGTCCGCCGGGCCCGGGAGTCCGGGACGGACTCGGCGGTCGGCAGCGCGCTGCGGCTCTGCGCGGCGGTGCACGACCGGCCGCGCGCGGTGGAGCTGCTCGCGGACGCCGTCCGGCACCTGGAGCGGTCACCCGCCCGCTACGAGCACGCGATCGCGCTGGTCGACCTGGGGGAGGCGCTGGGCGCCGCCCCGGGCGCCCGCGCCGCGCTGGCCCGGGGGATGGAGCTGGCCGCCCGCTGCGCCGCCGACGGCCTGGCCGCCCGGGCCCGGGACCTGCTGGGTGCGGGTGCCGGGCCGGGGGCGGCTGGCTGACGGCTCTGCCGGCTCTGACGGTCCGGCACGCGCCGGGCCGTCAGAGCCGTTCGGGGACGGGGTTGCCGACGGCCTCGATGGCCCGGCGCACCGGGACCTTCAGCAGCACCGCGAAGCCGATCACGAAGAACACCAGCAGCGAGATGATCGCCGACCGGTAGCTGCCGGTGATCTGGTACGCCAGGCCGAAGACCAGCGGCCCCATCCAGCTGGTGCCGCGGTCGCTGACCTTGTACACGCTGAAGTACTCGGCCTCCCGGCCGGCCGGGATGAGGTGGGAGAACAGCGAGCGGGAGAGCGCCTGGCTGCCGCCGAGCACCAGGCCGATCATGCACGCCAGGGCGAAGAACCAGACGGGCTGGTGGGCGGGCATCAGATAGCCGAGGGCGAGCGTGAACACCCAGCCGACCAGCGAGCCGAGGACGGTCCGCTTGGCGCCGTACCGGCGGGCGATCCGGCCGAGCAGCAGGGCGCCGCCGATCGCCACGATCTGGACCATCAGCACGGCGGCGACCAGCGAGGTCTGGTCCATGCCGAGCTCCTCGCTGCCGTAGAGCGAGGCCTGCGAGACGACGGTCTGGATGCCGTCGTTGTAGCAGAGGAAGGCGCCCAGGTAGAGCAGGGTGAGCGGGTACTGGCGCATGCCGCGCAGGGTGCGGGCGAGTTCGCGCAGGCTGCCGACGGCGGGCTCGTCGGTCCTGGTCGCGGCGTGCTGCGGGGCCACGCCGGCCCGGGAGGGCAGCCGCAGCATCGGGACGATGGTGAACAGCGCCCACCACAGCCCGGCCGAGGCCAGGCAGATCCGCACGGCGGTGCCGGAGTCCAGGCCGAGCGCGTCGTGGCCCTCGAACAGCGCCAGGTTGGCGATCAGCAGCAGCCCGCCGCCCGCGTAGCCGTACGCCCAGCCCTTGGACGAGACCGCGTCGCGCTCGTCGGGGGCGGCCAGGGCCGGCAGGTAGGCGTAGGAGAGCGCGACCGAGACCGCGTACGCGAGGTTGGCGACCACCAGCAGCGCGCCGCCCAGCAGGTAGCGGTCGCCGTCGAGGAAGAACATCCCCATGGTGGCGATCGCGCCGACGTACGCGAAGCCGCACATCAGCTCCTTGTGCCGCCCGGTGCGGTCCGCGACGGTGCCGGTCAGCAGCATCGCCGCGACCGATATCAGCACGGAGAAGGAGACCGTGTACGGGAAGAACGAGCCCGCCCGGATCGAGAGGCCGAGCGGGTGCACGTCGCCGGCCGAATCGGCGGCGTTCTTGGCGACGGAGGTCAGGTACGGCCCGAGGAACACCGTCAGGACGGTGGCCGAGAAGGCCGCGTTGGCCCAGTCGTTGATGTACCAGCCGAACTGCATCCGGCGCAGGGCGCGGCCGTCGTCGGCCGCCAGGGGGTCCGGCAGCTTTTCCGCCGGGGGGTCCGGCAGGTGGGCCGTGGTGTTCATGGGGCTCCTCTTCACCGCGTGCTGGAGCCGGTGCTGCCGTCGGTCCAGCAGCCGCGCTCGCCGAGGACGTCCCGCAGGACGTCGATGCGATCGGCCATGATGCCATCCACACCGAGGTCGAGGAGAGCCCTGATCCGTGTGGCGTCGTCCACAGTCCAGACGTGAACCTGCAGGCCGAGGCGGTGGGCGGCGCGGACGAAGGCGCGGTCGACCACCCGCACGCCCCGGTGCCGCTCCGGCACCTGCGCGCACACCCCGGCGAACGGGGTCCTGCCGAAGGCCGTCTCGCGCCCGCGCCCCGGCAGCAGCGGCCCGGCCAGCGAGCGCAGCCGCAGCCGGGCCACCTCGCGCGGGCCGAGCGAGGTGGCCAGCCGGGGTCCGGCGGCGGCGCGGACGGCGGCGAGGCGGCTGTCGGAGAAGCCGCCGACGCAGACCCGGTCCCAGGCGTTCGTCCGGCGGACCGCCTCGACCAGCGGCCCGACGGCGGGCGCCGCCTTGACGTCGATGTTGAAGCGGGCGTCGGGGAAGGCGTCGAGCAGGTCGGTCAGCAGCGGCACCGGCTCGGTGCCGCCGATCCGGGCCCGCCTGACGGTGTCCCAGGGCAGGTCGGCCACCGCGCCGGTGCGGTCGGTGACCCGGTCGAGCCGGGAGTCGTGGAAGGCCACCAGCACGCCGTCGCTGGTGGCGTGCACGTCCGTCTCCAGGTAGCGGTAGCCGAGGTCGACGGCGGCCGCGAAGGCGGCGAGCGAGTTCTCCGGGTGGCCGAGGTCGCCGCCCCGGTGCGCGAAGGCGAGCGGCCCCGGCTGGTCGAGGAAGGGGTGCATGTCCTGCTCCGAGCTGTTTCCGGGGGCGTTCCGACTGACGCCCGGGCCGTGCGCGTTACAGTATTACGCAAGCTGTCAAGTGGTAACGCGGGCGCCGGGATCGGCCGCCCCGGGCGGCGGACCGCCCGCCGCCGGGACTGTGACGCAGGTCACCCGAAATGCAGAACCTGCAGGTCGCACCGGGCGTCTGGCTGGTGTGAGATCACGCAGGAAAGCACTGGACGAGCTGGACGAGGAACGCCTCCTCCGGCTGGTGGCCAAGGGCGACCGCCAGGCCTTCGACGAGCTGTACCGGCGCACCGCGCCCTGGCTGGCGGTCCGGCTGCGCCGCCGCTGCGCCGACGAGCAGATCGTCGCCGAGGTCATGCAGGAGACCTTCCTGGCGGTCTGGCGCGCGGCCGACGCGTTCGCCGGGAGCGCGGTCGGCGGGACGGCCGTCGGCTGGCTCTGGACCATCGCGGCACGCCGCCTGGTCGACGCCTTCCGGCGCCGCGCCCACCACGCCGAACCGCCCGTCGCCGCCGCCGAACGGGCGCCGGCGCCCGCCGCCGAGGACGAGGCGCTCGCCGGGACCGTCGACGGCGACGTCGGCGACGCCCTCCGGCGACTGGCACCCGAACTGCGCGCGGTGCTGCAGGCCACGGTGCTCGACGGCCTCTCCGTCCGGGAGACCGCCGTCCTGCTCAGACTGCCCGAAGGCACGGTCAAGACCCGTGCCCGCCGGGCCCGGATCGCGATGCGGGAGGCACTGGCATGAGCGCCGGCACCAACGCGGAACACGCGTCGACACGGCTGATCGACGCCTACGCCCGGGGTGAGGAGGCGATCCCCGCCGACGCCCTCTGGGCCCTGGAAGCCCACCTGGAGACCTGCGCGCCGTGCCGCGGCCGCCTGGCCGGCGCGGTGGCCACCGAGGCACCCGGCCTCGCCGCCCTCGTCGACACCGTCCGCACCGGCCTGGAACCGCGGCTGGACGCCGCCGTCCGGGCCCCCGCGCGCCGGTACCGCCCGGGCCGGGCGCCGGCCTGGCTGACGCCGGCCATGGGCCCGTGGCTCGCCATGACCGCCGCCGTCACGCTGATCGCGCTGCTGCTCGACGCGGCCGGGCCGACCGCGGTCCTCGGCGGCACCTCACCGGTGCTGCTGCTCGCGCCGGTGCTGCCGCTCGGCGGAGTCGCCGCCGCGTGGTCGCGCGGCCTCGACCCGGCGCACGAACTGACCGCCTCGACCGCCCGGTCCGGCCTGCCGCTGCTCCTGCGGCGGACCACGGCCGTCCTCGCCGTGGTGCTGCCCGGGCTCCTGCTGGCGGGCCGGCTGACCGGCTCCGTGACGGCCGCCGAGTGGCTGCTGCCGTCGCTGGCCTTCACCTCCACCACCCTGGCCCTGGGCAGCGTCATCGGCGTGACCCGCGCCGCCGCCGCCCTGGTGGCCACCTGGGCCGCGGTCGTCGCGGCACCCGCCTGGGTCACCCACCGCCTCCCCGTCGTCCTGGAACCGGACCGACTGCCCCTGTGGGGCCTGCTGTTCGCCCTCGGCGCCGCCGCGGTCTTCCTGCGCCGGAACGCCTACTCGACGCTCTGACACCCCCGTCGACCCCCGGAAAGGGGCCATTCGTGAAAGCCATGAAAACCGTGAAAACCGTCAAGACCTTCAAAGCCGGGGCATCCGTGGCATCGGTGCTGAACGCGGCCGACCTCGCGCCGAGGACCCACGGCTGGGAGATCCGGGCCACCGGCCTGAGCGTCCGGGCCGGCCGCAAGCTGGCCGTCGAAGGGCTCGACCTCTCCCTGGGCACCGGCACCCACGGCCTGCTGGGCCCCAACGGCGCCGGGAAGACCACCCTGATCCGGGCCCTCGCCACCGTGCTGCGCCCCGCCGCCGGTGAACTGGAGCTGCTCGGCAGCCCGGTCGGCGGGATCGGCGACCACCGGGCCGTGCGCCGCCGGATCGGCTACCTGCCGCAGGAGTTCGGCTACTACAAGCGCTTCACCGTGCGCGAGTTCGTCGAGTACATGGCCTGGCTGAAGGAGGTCCCGAAGGCCGAGATCCCCGCCGCCGTCCAACGGGCCGTCGAACGGGTCGGCCTCGCGGACCGCGCCGACCAGCGGATGAAGACCCTGTCCGGCGGCATGGTGCGCCGGGCCGGCATCGCCCAGGCCATCGTCAACGACCCCGCCGTGCTGCTGCTGGACGAGCCGACGGTCGGCCTCGACCCGGCGCAGCGGCTGCGCTTGCGCGAACTGCTCCAGGAACTGGGCCGCGACGCCTGCGTGGTCGTCTCCACCCACCTGGTCGAGGACGTCGCCGCCGCCTGCTCCGACGTGGTGCTCTTCGCCGACGGCCGGCTCGTCTTCCAGGGCACCCCCGAGCAGCTGGCCGCGGCGGGCGGCCCCGAGCACCCGGGCGACAGCCCGCTGGAACGCGGCTACTCCGCCCTGCTCCGCGACTCCGGCCCGCACGGAACCGGCCGGCACGGGGGTGCCTGGTGAACGGGCGCGTGCTGCGGACCGAGCTGAAGCGCTCCGTCGCCCCGTGGGCCGGTGCCGTCGTCCTGGGCGGCAGCCTGGCGATCTTCTTCCTGATCGACGGGATGTGGTGGCGGGACACCGCGGGGTGGGCCGCCCAGTGGACCTCGATGGCTCTGTGGACCAGGTACCTGCTGGCCTTCTGGTGGCCGCTCGCGGTGGGCCTGGGCGCGGTCTACGGGCTGCGCGACTCCCGCTCCCGGATGGCCGAACTGCTGGCCACCACGCCCCGGCCCGCCTGGCGCCGCGCGGCGCTGCCAGCCGGCGCGCTGGCGCTCACCCTGGCGGCGGGCTTCGGCCTCCTCGTCCTCGTCGGCGCGGTCCAGGTGATGCTCGGGGACACCGCCTACGGGGCCACCGACTACCGGACCCTCGGCTGGCTGCCGATCTCGCTGGTCGCGGCGCTGGCCCTGGTCGCGGGCGCGGTGTTCGGCATGGGCGTCGCGCGGTCCCTGCCCTCCGTGCTCACCCCGCCCGCCCTGGTGGTGCTCACCCTCGCCACCACCGCCACCCTGCTGCGGCAGGGCAGCGACGGCGAGGTGCCGTCGGGCCCCGCGCCGAACCGGCTCACCCAGCTGTCGCCGGCGACCGCCGAACCGCGGGAGATGCTGCTGACGCTCGCCGGGTCCGTCCACCTCGGCCAGGCGTTCTGGCTGCTCGGCCTGCTCGCCACCGGCTTCGCGCTGCTGGCGGCCGCCACCCGCCGGGCCCGGCTGCTCGCGCTGGCCCCGGTCCTGGCCGGCGCCGCCCTGGCCCTGCTGATCCTGCCGGTCCACCCCCGCGACACCTACGTCGTCGACAAGACGGCCGCCGCCATGGTCTGCGACGGCCCGGTGTGCGTGACCCGGGCGCACCGCTCGCACCTGCCCGAACTCGCGGCGCGCGGCGTGGAGGCGCTGCGCCTGCTGCGCGAGGTCCTGGGCGACCGGGCGCCGAGCACGGTGCGGGAGGACACCCGGCCGCGCGCGCTCGGCGGGCAGCGCGACATCACCGCCGACGTGGTGCTGGTCGACTTCGACGAGGAGCTGTTCGCCTCCGCCAAGGGCAAGGACCTGACCCGCGCGCTGGTCGCCCAGGGCCTGGCCCCGAACTGCCACGGACACAGCGCCCGCGAGGGCGGCGGCCGGGAGGACGTCGCCCTGCAGAGCGTCGCCGCGAGCTGGGCCTTCGGCGACCCCCGGCTCGAACCGCTGGAGGACCGGGGCGCCGACCAGTGGGCACGCCGGACCTGGGAGCAGGCCGACACCGCCTGGCAGCGGCTGACCGCGCTGCCGCCCGCCGAACAGCGCGCCCGGATCGGCGAGTTGCACGCCGCGGCCATCTCCTGCGAGGGGTACGGGCGGCTGCCGGCACTGGCGGGGGAGGCGTCCCGGTGAGGGGGCTGCTGCTGTACGCGCGGTCCCGGCAGGTGCCCGCCTCCGCCGCCGTGGTCGCCCTCGTCGCCCTGGCCCTGTGGGCCCTCAACCGGGACCCCGGCGAGCGCCCGACGGGCCTCGGCCTCGCGGTCCTGGTGCTCACCGCGAACGTGGCGGCCGCCGCCATCGGACTCGGCGGCCAGGACACCGCCCTGGAGCGCACGGCCGCGATCCGCTGGGCACCCCGCCGGGCGGCCCACGTCCTGCTGATCGGCGCGGCCGCCGGGGCCGCCCTGCTGGCGGTCCAGGCGGCGGGACCGGAGTTCGCGCCCACCGCGGTCGTCCTCCGCGACAGCGCCGGCCTGGTCGGCCTGGCCGCGCTCGGAGCGGCGCTGTGCGGGGCCGCCTACGGCTGGGCCCTGTCGACCGGCTGGCTCGCCTTCAACCTGCTCGTCCCGACCCCGGCCGGGACCGTGGGACAGGTGACCAACTGGATGATCGCCCCCTCCGGCACGACGGCCGCCACCACCACGGCCCTCGTCCTCCTGGTCACCGGCACCGCCCTGTACGCCGCGGCCGGCCCGCGCCGCTGACCGGGACGGCCCGGCCGGGACGGGAACGGGGCACCCGCTTCATGCGGCCGGGACACCCCGCCCGGGAGAGTGGACGGCGCAAGACGTTCCCCATGGAGAAGGACGACGACGTCATGCTCCACTACGCCCTCCACAAGCTCCGCGAGGCCGACCTGCTCCGCGAGGCGAACCGCGAACGCACCGCCCGCACCGCCACACCACCCCCCACCCCTCCTCGCCCCCTCACCCGCCTCCGCCGCCGCCTCACCCACCCCTGACCCCACCCGGGCCGCGGCACGCCCTCCTGGGCCTTCCGCGGCCCGATGGCCCTTCCGTGCACTCGATTGTGACGATGTGTCAAGAGGGTTCCTGGTAGGCCAAGGTGGGTTGGGGGCGGGGAGTGAGGCAGCCGTCTCACCTCGGGATTGATTGTGACGATGCGTCAGATGCCGCCGAGGTAGGCCGGAGTGGGCCAGGCGGTGTCGTCTACGGCGAGCCAGGGGGCGGTGGCGACGGCGGTGGGGGTGAGGCCGGTGAAGGTGAGGGCGTCGCGGTGGAGGTGGGACTGGTCGGCGTAGCCGGTTTCGGCGGCGACCAGGGTGGCGGGGTGGCCGGCGGCGAGGCGGTGGGCGGCGTGGTCGAAGCGGATGAGGCGGGCCGCGCGTTTGGGGGTGAGGCCGATCTGGGCGCGGAAGCGGGACCAGAGGCGTTTGCGGCTCCAACCGACCTCGGTCGCCAGTTGCTCGACCCGGATGCCGCCCCGGTGTGCCAGCATCCGCCGCCAGGCGAAGGCGACTTCGGGGTCGGTCGCGGGGCCGGCGTCGTGCCGTCGGGCGAGCACGGCCTCGGCGATCGTGAACCGGTCCTCCCATGAGGCGGCGGCGCGCAGCTGCTCCTGGGTGTGCGGGGCGTCGCGGCCCCACAGGTCGTCGAGGGGGATCACCGTCCCGCCCGACTCCGCGCAGCCGCGCAGGACGGCGTGCGCGATCAGCGGGGACAGCCGGATCTGCAGGCAGTCGATGTTCCGGCCGCGCCCCCGGACGCCGCCGGCCGCGAGTCCGATGGCGACGCTGTCGTCGAGCCGCCGACCGTCGGCGTCGTGGGCGGCGAGCGGTCCGTCGCCCAGGTTGACGGCCACGGTGACCGCCGGGTACGGGACCACGCCGAGGTCGACGGGGTCGGTGGTGCGGGCGCGGAAGCCGGCCATGCTGACGCCGGGCAGCCGGCCGGGGCGGGCGGGGGTGGCGATGTCCCACAGGGCTGCGGCGGCTCGGCTGGAATCGGCGGTGGGATCGGCGGGCGGCATGTCGGTCAGGGTACGGGACATTCGTCCAAGCCACCGTGGCGGCGGGGGACCGAAACTGACGGTCCGGCACCGGTCGTGGTGCCGGAAACAACGCCTCGCAGTCGAAGGGAACGCTCATGACCCGCTCGCCGCTCGACCCGCTCGACCCGTTCACGCCCGCCGTCGAACTCGCCGCGGCCATCCGCCGGAAGGAGGTGAGCCCGGTCGAGGTGGCCGAGGGCTTCCTCCGGCGGATGGACGACCTCGACCCCCGGCTGAACGCCTTCTGCCACCGGGACGACGACGCCGTCCGCAAGGCCGCCGCCGAGGCCGCCGACGCGGTGGCGCGGGCCCGGTCGGCCGACGACCTCCCGCCGTTCCACGGCGTCCCGCTGCCGGTCAAGGACCTCCTCGACGTCGAAGGCTGGCCGACCACCTACGGTTCCGCGGGCGCCCGGCGGACGCCGGCCGAGGCCTCCGACCCGGTGGTGCGGCGGTTCGTGGACGCCGGGTTCGTCCTGCTCGGCAAGACCACCACCTCCGAGTTCGGCGCCCTGCCCTTCACCGAGAGCGAGGCCCTGGGCATCTCGCGCAGCCCCTGGGACCCGGACCGCACGCCCGGCGGCTCGTCGAGCGGCGCGGGCGCCGCCGTCGCTGCCGGGATGGCGCCGATCGCCCACGCCGAGGACGGCGGCGGATCGATCCGGATCCCCGCGTCCTGCAACGGCCTGGTCGGGCTCAAGGCGACCCGCGGCCTGATCCCCAGCGCGACCGTCCTGGTGGAGGGCTTCGCCACCAGCGGGGCGGTCACCCGCACGGTGGCGGACAGCGCGGCCGCCCTGGACGTGCTCGCCCGCCACGACCCGGCCGCCTGGTGGTCGCCGCCGGCCACGCGTGGCTCCTACGCCGCCGCGCTGACGGCGGAGCCGCCGACCGGGTTGCGGATCGGCGTGCTCACCGACTCGCCGATCGCCGGGATCGCCGTCGACCCGGCCTGCGCGGCCGCCGTCGAGAGCACGCTCCGGACGCTGGAGTCCGCCGGGCACCACATCGTCGACACCCGGCTGCCGCTGCCCCCGACCGAGGAGCTGATCGGGGCGTTCGGCACGATCTGGAACATCGCCGCCGCCGGGGTCGAACTCGCGGACCCGGACCGGATCGAGCCGCACAACCGGGTCCAGCGCGACGCGGCCCACGCGATCGACTCCTGGGCGTACGCGGAAGGGGTGCTGCGGACCCAGCGGCTGTCGCGGCGCATCGTGGAGGGCTTCGTGGCCGGCTTCGACCTCCTCGTCACGCCGACGATGGCGTGCCTGCCGCCGCGCGTCGGCGCCTGGCGGGCGGGCACCGACACGGATCCCCTGCAGGCCCTGCGCAACAGCTACCCGATGGCGGTCTTCACCTCGCTGTTCAACGTGACCGGGCAGCCCGCGATCTCCGTCCCCGTCCACCACGACGCCGCCACCGGCCTGCCCGTCGGCGTCCAGCTGGTGGCCGCACCGTGGCGGGAGGACCTGCTGCTCCGGGTCGCCCGCACGCTCGAACTCGCGCACCCGTGGGCCGGCCGCCGCCCGCCGGTCAGCTGAGACCGGGAGCGCGGTGGCCGGTCAGCTGAGGACCGGCTGCCGGGCGGCGCGGTGGAGCAGGCGGCCGACGAGCGCCGAGAGCGGGACGGCGACGGCGGGCACGGTCCACCAGGGGAGGTCCAGCCAGAAGGCGGGCAGGGCCGTGACGGCGCAGGCGAGCAGTACGGTGAGGGCCATCGGCTTGCCGAACGAGCGCCAGGTCGGGCTCGTGCCGCCGGGCCGTCCGGTCGGCTGCGCCGCCCCGAGGTAGAGGGCCCCGAGGTAGAGGGCCAGGGCCGCCAGCAGGCCGGCGAGGGTGCCGACGCCCGCCGTGATCTGGGCCTCGTCGCGGGGTTCGTCGACGGAGCTCTGCCGGACGCCGTCCCTTTCGAGCCGCATGACGGCGCCCCGCCAGACCAGGCCGGTCACCGGCTCGCCCGGGGTGAGCTTGTCGAGCAGGGGCCCGGCGTCGCCGAACCGCAGGGTGCCGTTCCAGAACGGCGAGCCCTGGAGGCGGGCCTGGTAGCCGTCCTGCTTGCCGCCGGTGAGGACGGTCTTCTCGACGGTGAAGGGGACCGTCCGCAGGCAGTCCTCCACGGTCTGCTCCGCCGTCGCGGTGGGGCAGGCCGTGGCGGCGGTGTAGTCCCGGCGCCGCTCGATGTCGCCGGGCAGCAGCACCGCGAGGAGGAGGTAGCAGAGCGCCGTGAGGAGTACGGCCGCCGTGATCCACAGTGCGCCGGTCAACGGCTTCCGGACCGGCGACGAGAGAGTCGAGAGAGTGGTGGTCATCGGTCCCCCCGGATCGACGAATGAAGAGTAGGGGACGGCTGTCCCCCACCCGCCGACCAGACTTCCCGGCACACCGGGAAGGACTCTATACGACCTTTGCGCTTTCCTGACAGGCTTCTGATGTCCGGGAGTTGATCGTCGGATGGTGGAGGTGGGGGTGGGGGGAGGGGTCAGACCGGGGCCTTGGCCTGCCAGTAGCCGAACTGTCGCAGCGGGTCGCCGTCGAGCGACCACGGCCAGGGCGTGACGGTGTCGCCGATCAGCTCGGCCAGGCCGGCGCCCTCGCGTGCGCGGCCGGCCTGGACCAGGGCGTAGGCCAGCAGGTTGAGGTCGGCCGCGGCGGCCGCGTACCCCAGGTGGCCGGGGCGGGGCCAGTCCGCGAGCGCGGCGTCCAGCGCCCTGGTGGCCCGGTGGTTGCCCCACTGGCGGCGGGCGAGCAGGGCCTCGACGCCGCCCCGGGCGAGGGTGCGGGCATGCTCGTCGACCAGGGCGGTCAGTTCCACGCCGGCGGCCGGCGCGTTCGACGGCACCCCGGACCGGACCGCGTCCACGAACTCCAGCTGGCCGCTGCGCGAGCCGCACTCCTCGGGCGACAGGTAGCGGAGCAGCTGGAGGTGGGCCTCCCGGTTCCACGGGTCGCGCTTGGTCAGCTCGTTCCAGACGGCGAACACGTTGCGCGAGTCGGCGCGGACCAGGCGCAGGATGCCGAGCAGCACGACCCAGGGGGTGGGGTCCGCGGGGAGGAGGTCGGCGGCGCGGTGGCAGAGGTCGGCGGCGCTGCGGGCGTCCTCCAGCCGTCCGTCGTGCCGCCCGCGGAACAGTTCGACCCAGGCCTCGAAGACCATCGCCTCGCCGCTCTGCGGACGGCGCGCCCGCCAGGAACGGGCCAGCCCCGTGGGCGCGGCCGCCTCGGCCAGGACGGCGAGGCGGTGGGTGCGGCGGTCCCAGTCCGCGCCGGTCTCCTGGAGCAGCCGGTCGACCTGGTCGATCTGGATGCTGCCCTGGCCGGGGATCCCGGGGGAGTTCAGCTGCCGGCGGACCCGGCCGAGTTTGACGTCGTCGAGTTCCGGCAGCAGTCGCGGACCGGAAGCGCGAAGCTTTCGAAATATCGACACGCGCGGCAGCCTAGGTCCCAGGTCGGGTTTCGGACAGACCTTGACCGGAATTTGTTGTTCCGGGTTGGTCTCGCCCGGGCACCCGTGCTTCGCGGGTGTCCGGGCGAGGTCGGTACCGGGTACCGGCTTACCGGGTGGTGGGTACCGGGTGGGGCCGGAGGGGCCGGATGGTCAGCGGTGGCCGCCGGAGGCGTGCTCCTGGAGCAGGGCGACGACCTGGCTGACGTCGTTCGCCACGTCGAAGTAGCCCGCGATGTCGGCGGCGGTGGCGCCGTTGACCCCGACGAAGAAGGTGTGGAGGCAGCCGTCGTCGGTTTCCAGGTAGCCGGCGATGGCCTGGGAGCCGACCGCCACGCGCTGGTTGAGCTCGTCGAAGCCGATCACGGTGCCGGTCTTGCCGAACACCTTGCCCTTGGCGGGGCAGTCGGTGGTGCAGGACAGGGCGAGGGTGCCGTCCACGCCCAGGATCGGGAGCGAGCGGCGGAAGGCGTCCGCGTCGGGGGTGCGCAGCCAGTACGCGAGCACCTGGTTGAGGCCGGTGGGGGTGGCCCGGTCGACGCCGACGCCGCCGCGGCCGTCGGCGAGTTCGAACTGGGTCGGGTCCACGCCCGCGACGTCGGTCAGGAACTGCCGGATGACCGGGAAGCCGTCGAAGCAGTCCGGACTGCCCAGGCTGACGGCCATGTTGCAGAGCGCGAGGTTGGCGCCGAGGTTGTGGCTGACCTTGAGGATCAGCTTCGCGTACTCCCGGTAGGGCGGGGAGACGAAGGCCGCCACCGGGGCATCGTCGTACGAGGCGGGCAGCGCGCCGACCGGGTTGGGTCCGGTCGGGGCGGCGGTGACGGTGACCCCGGCCCGGGCGAGGGCCTCGATCAGGGCGGTGCGGCCGAAGGCGTTCGGGTCGTGGACGGGGGAGACCTTGAGGGCGGGCTGGGAGTCGGCGGCGATGGTGCCGGTGAGGGTGATCTCGGTGCCGTCGGGGGAGGCGGTGACCTGGATGTCGGTCGGACCGCCGGCGGCGACGGTCTGCACGGTGCTGGTGACGTGGTACGGCGCCACCTGGGGGCGCCAGGTCAGCTGGGCGGTCTGGCCGACGGCGGTCGGGGTGCTCAGCAGGTCGATGAGGTTGTCGTTGATGATGAGCGGGACCGGGGTGGGTTCCAGCGCCGGGGGCGTGAACAGCCGGGGGTCGACGACGACGTCGCCGTTGACCTCGGTGATCCCGGCGTCGCGCACCTGATGCGCGATCAGGTCGATCCCGGCGAGCGGGTCCTCCGGGGTGAGGGTGGCGCCCGGGAGGTCGTTGGCGTAGGTGTGGTCGATGGTGGTGAAGGAGACCGACCCGTCCGGCGCGGTGCGGCCGCCCATCGTGAGGTCGCCCTGCGCGACGAGCGCCAGGTCGCCGTCCAGCGTCGACCCGTTGCGCCGGCCGACCGCGTGGACGGGGGTGGTGAACCGGTAGTCGGGTCCGAGGGTGTGCCAGGACGATGAGATGGTGAGCAGCTTGGCGGTCGAACCCGGGATGAAGAACTGGTCCGGGTACTGCGAGTGGACGACCTGCCCGCTCGCCGGGTCCACCTCCAGCACGCCCCACTGCGCGTGCTCGTAGGCGGGCTTGTGCAGGATGGCGGCGATCTCGGGCCCGAGGTCGCCGTCCAGGTGGTGCCGGTCGGCCGCCGGGGCCGCCGCGGCCGTGCCGGCCACGATCAGGACCGCCGCGCCGGCCGCGGTCCACGCCGCCCGCAGCCGGTCGCGCGTCTTCGGGCCCATCGGTCTCATCGGTCTCATTCGCCCGCCGTTCTGGAGTCGGGAGCCGGGAGTCGGTGGAGCCCGGCGCTCACGGCCGCATCGTAGGAAGGCGGACTCCGGTGAGCCGGTCACCGCGAACGAATACCGGTGTGATCGGTGTGAAAGTCATCCGGTCGGGCGACATGCTCGGGCCGATCATCGGATCGGCCCGAGCATGTCGGATGGGAGGGCGACTCAGCGGCAGAGCGCCGTGTCCACCACGTCCTCCACGTGCCCGGTCACCGCCCCGTCCGCCGGGACGGCGGTGATGGCGACGGTGGCGGCCCGGCCGGCCTCGGTGACCCCGCCCCGGGTCTCGAAGCCCGCGATGTCGCCGCCGTGGCCCCAGTAGACGCCGCCGCAGGACAGCGGCCGGCTCATCAGACCCAGTCCGTAGCCGGCGCCGGTGGTCCCGATCGGGACGGTGGTGCGCATCTGGGCGAGCTGAGCGGGCTGGAGGAGGTCGCCGGCCAGGAGCGCGCCGAAGAAGCGGTTGAGCTCGGTGGTCGTGGAGATCATCTGACCGGCCGCCCAGCCCGCGGACGGGTCCAGCTCGGTGATGTCGCTCCACGGCGAGCCCGGCGCGTCCTGCCGGTAGCCGTGCGGGTGGGCCTCCCGGATGGTCCGGTCGCCGGGGGCGGGGAAGTAGGTGTGGCGCAGCCCGAGGGCGCGGACGATCCGCCGGTCGATCTCCTCGGCGAGCGGCCGGCCGGTGACCTGCTGGACGATCAGACCGGCCAGCACGTAGTTGGTGTTGCTGTACGCCCAGCTCGTCCCGGGGGCGAAGTCGGCCTTGTGCCGGAAGGCGAGGTCCAGCAGGTCGTGCGGGTCGAAGTAGCGGTTCCGGATGATGTCGTCGGTGACCCCGGCCTCGTAGTCGGGCAGGCCGCTGGTGTGCTGGAGGAGCTGGCGGACGGTGACGAGGCTGCCGTCGATCCCCTCCCCGCGGACCAGGCCCGGCAGGTGCTTCTCGACCTTGTCCTCCAGGCCGATCCGCCCCTCGCCGACCAGCTGCAGCACGACCACCGCGGTGAAGGTCTTGGTGTTGCTACCGATTCGTACCTGGCCGTCGGCCGGGACCTTCGAACGGGTGGCCAGGTCGCCGACTCCGGCGGTGTAGGTGCGGGTCCGGCCGTCGTGCTCCGTGACGGCGGCCAGTGCGGCGGGCATCCGGTCGGCCTGCACCAGGGCGTTCAGCCCCGACCGGACGGCGTCCGGCCGGGCGGTGGCGGTGGCGGCGGCGGGGGAGGCCAGGACCCCCGCCGTCATCGCGCCCGCCGTCAGGACGGCGACGGCCGTCGCGGCCGACAGGGCGCTCCGCCGCAGTCGCGGGGCACGGAACCGCTGCCAGGTCTGCTCACGCATGGGTCAACTCCTCGGAATCATTGGGAGATCACCGGGGACCGGGGGAGTGTGCGGCGGTGCGCCGTACTCGTTCCCCCGGTGGTGATCGGCCGTCAGTATGGGCAGCCGGTCCACCGGTGGACCTCCCCCGACCGGGGGAGCGCTTTCCCCCACTTCTCCGTGATGCGCGCACGGGCCGTGCAGGCGAGGATCGTGTCCGGGGGCGGGTCAGCCGGCCGAGCCCGGTACCACCAGGCCGGACTCGTACGCGATCACCACCGCGTGCGTCCGGTTCTGCGCGCCGAGCTTGGTCAGCACGTTCCCGACGTGCGTCTTCACCGTCTCCAGGCTCACGATCAGCGTCTGCGCGATCTCCGGGTTGGACGAGCCGGTGGCCATCAGCCGCAGCACCTCCTCCTCCCGCCCGGTCAGCGCCGCCTGCGGCAGGGCCTCGGCGGAGGCCAGCGGGCGGGCCGCGACCATCCGGCGCAGGGCGGCCGGGAAGAGGATCGCCTCGCCCGCGGCCACCACCCGCACCGCCTCCGCGATCTGCGGGACCGGGAGCCGTTTGAGGACGAAGCCGGCGGCCCCGGCGCTCAGCGCGGCGGTGACGTGGCCGTCGTTCTCGAAGGTGGTGATCACCACGACCTTCGGCGGGTCGGCCGACCCGGCGAGCAGCAGCCGGGTGGCCTCGATCCCGTTGCGGCGCGGCATCCGCACGTCCATCAGGACCACGTCCGGCCGCAGCCGCCGGGCCTGTTCGACCGCCTCGACGCCGTCGGCGGCCTCCCCGATCACCGTGATCCCGGGCTGCGCCGCGAGCAGGATGCGCAGTCCGCTGCGGGTCACCGCGTCGTCGTCGGCGATGAGGAGGGTGACGGGGGCATCGGCCGGGGGCGGGACGGCCTCGCCCGCCCCGCCCCCGGCTGCCGTGGGGCGGTCCGCCCCTGGCCCGGTCATGCGGCCAGCCGCGCGGGCAGCCGGACGGCCAGCCGCCAGCGCCGCGGACCGTCGGGACCGGCCTCGAACTCGCCGTGCAGCAGCCGCACGCGCTCGGCGAGCCCGGGCAGGCCGTGTCCGGAGGTCGGGAACGCGCCGGCCCGCGTGGCCCCCGCATCCGTCCCGTTGACCACGTCGAGTTCCAGCCCGTCCGCCGCCGCCGTCACCCGGAGCTCGATCGGGCCGCCCGCCCCGTGCCGCAGCGCGTTGGTCAGCCCCTCCTGCAGGATCCGGTAGGCCGCCCGGGAGAGCGTCCCCTGCACCTGCGTCAGATCGCCCGACAGCTCCGGTTCGACCACCGCGCCCGCGTGCCGCAGGCGGTCCAGCAGCTCCGGCAGGTCGGCCAGGGAGCGTGTCGGAGCCGTCCCCGCCTCCTCCTCGCGCAGCACCCCCAGCACGTAGTCGAGGTCCTCCAGCGCGCTCCGGGCCGACTCCTCGATGCTGCGCATGGCGGCCCGCGCCGCCGCCGGGTCGGCGGCGAGCACCTCGCCCGCCACCGCCGCCTGGATGGTGGCCGCCGTCAGGGTGTGTCCGATCGAGTCGTGCAACTCCTGGGCCAGCCGGTTGCGTTCGGCCAGGAGCAGCTCCCGCTCGGCCGCCAGCGCGAGCCGCTCGGCGGGCGACGGCCCCAGCAGCCGGGGCGCCAGCCATCGCAGCGCGCCGGTCACCAGCGCGCACCCGGCCGCCGCCAGCAGGAGGCAGCCGAACGCCGCCACCCACCCCCAGCCGCCCGTCGGCTCCCAGGAGGATCCGGCCAGGCTCAGCCGCAGCTCGCCGCGGAGCCAGTTCCCCGGCAGGGCGATGCCGATGAGCACCAGCAGACCGCTCACCAGCGCCCCGCACCACCCGAGGGCGACGTGCAGCAGCAGCCACAGCGGCGTCCGCCACCGGTCGGCGCCGGGGCGCTTGCCGGAGACGGGGTCCGGCAAGGGCACCTTCAGCAGTCGGCGGGCGGAAGCGACCAGCACCCGCCGCGTCCCGGGCACCACCCCGACCGCACCGATCAGCGCCGCCCAGGCCAGCAGCGACACCGCCGCCTGCACCCCGTACGGGGCGTCCCGCCACAGCATCGCCGGCAGCAGCGCGAACGGAACCAGTGGCAGGCTCGCCAGCGCACCGCCGTAGGCGAACAGCGCACCCGAATACGTGGAGCCGCGCAGCAGCGGCCGGATTCCTCTGAACATGATCATCAGTATGACCGCGCAGTTCAGCGAGGACCTCCCTCGATCGGGGGAGCCGCCGGGGGGTCGATGAGGCCGCGCAGTCACCGTTCGGGTGGCGGCTCGCCGGGTGTGCCCAGCCCGTCGACCGCGTCGGGGGCGACCACCGCGCCGGTGGACCGTCGGCCGCGCCGCAGCCGGGCCTCCAGCCAGGTGGCGAAGGAGGTGAGGGTGAAGTTCACCAGGACGAAGATCACCGCGACGACGGTGAAGCAGGCGATGGTGTTGGCGCCGTAGTTCGCGCTCATCGGGCGGACCGAGGCCAGCAGCTCGGAGAAGCCGAGCAGCGCGCCGCCGAGCGCGGTGTCCTTGACGATCACCACCAGCTGGCTGACGATCGCTGGCAGCATCGCGGTGACCGCCTGCGGCAGCAGCACGAACCGCATCACCTGGCCCTTGCGCAGGCCGAGCGCCATCGCCGCGTCGCTCTGGCCCTGCGGGAGGGCGAGGATCCCGGCCCGGACGATCTCCGCGAGCACCGAGGCGTTGTACAGGACCAGCCCGGTGACGACCGCGTACAGCGGACGGCTGTCCGGGCCGACGTCGCTGTACTCCGCGTACGCGGCGTTCGCGAACAGCATCAGGATCAGCACCGGGATGGCGCGGAAGAACTCCACGACGGTGCCGGCCGACGCCCGGGCCCACCGGTGGTCGGAGAGCCGCGCGATGCCGAACAGTGCGCCGAGCGGCAGCGCGATGACCATGGCGAGCGCGGCGGCGACGAGCGTGTTCCGCAGCCCGGGGAGCAGGTACGTCTCCCAGGCGCCGGCGTCGGTGAAGAACGGCCGCCACTTGGCCCAGGCGAGCTGGTTCTTGTCGGCGAGGCTCCGCACCACCCACCAGAGCACCGCCGCGAGGGCGACCAGGAACAGCGCCGTGAACAGCAGGTTCTGCCGCCTGGCCCGCGGCCCCGGCACGTCGTACAGGACGGACGGCGGGCTCACCGCCGCACCGCGACCTTCCGGCTCACCCAGCCGAGGAACAGCCCGGTCGGCAGGGTGAGGCAGACGAAGCCGAACGCGAAGACGGCGGAGATGAGCAGCAGCTGGGCCTCGTTCTCGATCATCTCCCGCATCAGCGCCGCGGCCTCGGCGACCCCGATGGCGGCGGCCACGGTGGTGTTCTTGGTCAGCGCGATCAGCACGTTCGCCAGCGGTCCCACCACCGACCGGAAGGCCTGCGGCAGCACGATGAGCGTGAGCACCTGGGAGAACCGCAGGCCGACGGCCCGCGCCGCCTCCGTCTGGCCGACCGGCACGGTGTTGATGCCGGACCGCAGCGCCTCGCAGACGAAGGCGGCGGTGTAGACGATCAGGCCGAGCACGGCGAGCCGGAAGTCGATCGCCTTGAAGGTGTCGGCGCCGAGGGTCACCCCGAGCGTCTGGAACAGTCCCAGCGAGGTGAATACGATGATCACGGTGAGCGGGATGTTCCGGACCACGTTGACGTAGGCGGTGCCGAAGCCGCGCATCAGCGGCACCGGGCCGACCCGCATGGCGGCCAGCACCGTGCCCCAGACCAGCGCGCCGAGCGCGGAGTAGAGGGTGAGCTGGACGGTCACCCAGAAGGCGCCCAGCAGGTCGTACCCCTTGAGGAAGTCGAACACGGCGACGGCTCTCCGGCTCCTTGGGCTGTCCGGCCGGCTCAGCTGACGATGACGCCGATCTGCGGGGCGGGCTCGGCGTGGTACCCGGCCGGGCCGAAGTTCTTCTGGACCGCCGCCTCCCAGGAGCCGTCCTGGACCATCTTCTGCAGCGCGGTGTTGATCTTCGCCTTGAGCTCGCTGCCCTTCTGGACGCCGATGCCGTAGTTCTCGTTGCTCATCTTGAAGCCGCCGAGCTTGAACTTCCCCTTGAACTGGGACTGCGCGGCGTAGCCGGCGAGGATCGAGTCGTCGGTGGTGAGGGCGTCGATGACCTTGTTCTCCAGGCCGGTCAGGCACTCCGAGTAGCCGCCGTACTCCTGGAGCTGGGCGTTGGGCGCGATCCTGGTCTTGACGTTCTGCGCCGAGGTGGAGCCGGTGACCGAGCAGAGCTTCTTGTCGTTGAGGTCCGCGGGCTGCTTGATCGAGTCGTCGTCCGCGCGGATCAGCACGTCCTGGTGCGCCAGCAGGTAGGGGCCGGCGAAGTCGACCTTCTCGGAGCGCGCGGGGGTGATCGAGTACGAGGCGGCGATGAAGTCGACGTCGCCGCGCTGGAGCAGGGTCTCGCGGTCGGCGCTCTTGGCCTCCTTCCAGACGATCTCGCCGGGCTTGTGGCCGAGCTGCTGGGCGACGTAGGTGGCCACGTCGACGTCGAAGCCGGTGTAGGTGCCGTCCGGCGTCTTCAGGCCGATGCCCGGCTGGTCGAACTTGATGCCGACGGTGATCTTCCCGCCGCCACCGCCGCCACCCGTGCCCGCGCCGGTGCCCGCACCCGTGCCCGCGCCGCCCCCGGGGCTGCTGCTCGCGCCGGCGCCCTTGTCGCCGCCGTCGGAACCGCAGCCGGCCGCGGCCAGGGTCAGTACGAGCGCACCGGCGGTCGTGGCCGCGACCTTGCGAAGCTTCATGTGATCGTCCCTCGGGGAGTCGTGGTCTCGTGGTCTCGTGGTCGGGAGGCAGTACTCACGGGGCAGTGCTCTCAGGGCAGTGCTCACGGGGCAGTGCTCACGGGGCAGTGCTCTCCTCCACGATCCGGTCATTCGCCGGGAACACCACGCGATCCGCGGCCGAACGGGCGAGCCTCCGGGTGACGGTCCCGTTCCTGCCGGCCGTCCGCGTCCCCCCGGTCCCGTCCGCGCAGCCAGCCGAAGAGCAGCACGCACGGCAGCACCAGGCCGCCGACGCCGAACGCGAGGAACGCCGCGAGGCCGCCGATGTGCCCGACCAGCCAGGGGAAGTTCTGTCCGAAGAAGCCGACCACGAAGGACAGCGGCAGGAACACCGTCGCGATGATCGTCAGCCGCTCCATGGTGGCGCTCTGCCGCAGGTTGATCCGGTTCTGCTCGACCGAGATCACCGCGATGTTCGCCTCCAGGACGGTGGCCAGCAGGTCGCGCTGGGCGGCGACCTCCTCGTTGACCAGCAGGAGGTGGTCGTGCACGTCGCGGAAGTACGGCAGCAGCTCGGCCGGGGTCCGGACGGCCGGTGCGCGGCCGGACGGCAGGCGGCGGGTGAGGACGGCGAGCAGCGGGTGGACGGCGCGGTAGAAGTCGGTGGCCTCGCGGCGCAGGGAGTAGATCCGTTCGGTCGGGGCGACCGCGCCGGAGAACACCGTGGCCTCGATCTGCTCGATGTCGCGGTCGAGTTCGGCGACGACGGGCGCGTAGCTGTCGACCACCTGGTCGAGGATCGCCCAGAGGGTCGAGGCGCTGCCGGACCGGAGCAGTTCGGGGTGGCGCTCCAGCCGGCTGCGGGCGCCGGTCAGCTCGCTGGCGATGCCCTGGCGGACGGTGATCACGAAGTGCTCGGCGAGGAACACGCTGATCTCGCCGGTGTCGATCTCCTCGCGTTCGTCGTCGTAGCGCGCGGTGCGCAGGATGATCAGTTCGGTGCCGTCCTCGTACTGCTCGGCCTTGGGCCGCAGGTGGAAGGCCCGGGCGTCCTCGACGGCGAGTTCGTGCAGGCCGAAGCTCGCGCGGACCCGGGCCAGCTCCTCGGGGCCGGGTTCGAACAGGCCCAGCCAGACGAACCCGCCCTGCGCGCACCGCGCGGCCGCCTCCTCCGGGTCCATCGGCCCCTCGTGCTGCCGGCGTCCGTCCCGGTAGTGCGCGCAGTCGACGATCATGGCGGCTGCCCGGGTCAGATCCGGTGGGCGGACCAGTGCGGGTCGCGGCCGGTGAGGGCCAGCAGCCGCTCCTCGGCGTCGGCGTCCGGCGGCGGGGTGAACGGCGGGTCGAAGCGGCCGGAGCCGGCCAGGTCGCGGTAGCCGCGGAACTCCGAGAGCGCGTACAGCGCCGCCTGCCGCGGCATCCGGCCGCCGTCGCCCAGCGCCCGCGCGAGGTCCCAACCGTGCACGACGGTCTCGGCGGTCAGCTCGCGGGCGTACCCGCCGGCGTCCCGCACCCCGTACGACAGGTGCACCAGGAGGTCGGGGCTGCCTGGTTCGTTGAGCGCGCGCAGTGCGCTGCGCACGGCCATCGCCCAGACGCCGAGCGGGTTGCGGCCCAGGACGTCGCCCTCGAAGCGGTGGCCGATCTGTTCCGGGGTGTAGCCGGCGACCGCCTGGCAGACCCACAGGTGCTGGGCCGCGAGGTGGTTCACCAGCGCGCGCACGTCCCAGTCGCGACACGGGGTGGGCGCCGTCCACCGGTCCTCGTCGACGGTGCGCAGCAGCCGGGTCACCTCGGCACCGGCGGCGGCGTAACGCGCGCGGACCTCAGCGTGGAATCCGGGTGGGTGGGGACATTCCATCGCCGGGCCTCCGTCTCTGCCCTGCTCACTCCCAGTAAACCGCTACGGGGCGTGACCCGCCAGGGGAGGGCGGAACGCGGTCCCGGTGGGGCGCACGGGGGTGCGACGGGCTCGCCGTAGCTGTCGGTAGTGGCTGGTTGGCGCCTGGTGGACGGGGCGACCGGAAATGTAATGTCCACGCCATGTTGATCGCTCGCCGGGTCGCCCTCGCCGCGACCCTCATCGGCGCACTGGCCTCCTCCCTCTTCCTGCCCGCCACCGCGAACGCCCAAGCGGGCAGGCCGTCCTGCCGGACCGTCGACTCCGCGCCGCTCGACCGGGAACAGGCGCGGACCGCCGACCCGCGGACCGCCGCCCTCACCGAACGGGCGGGCTTCGGCGACTTCGTCCGGCGCTTCCCCGGCGCGCTCTGCACCGCCCGCACCGCCGCCGAGGCCGAACGGCTGGTCGACGCCTGGGGCGAGGCCCTCTGGCGGGCCGGCGTCGGCCGCGCCCAAGGGCACCGGTCCGGGGGCGGCCAGCTCGGCGGCGGCCGGCCTGGGGGCGGCCTGCCCGGGGGTGATCTGCCCGCCCCCGACGACCGGCCGCTGTACTGGACCAGGGTCGCCATGACCGTCCAACTGTCGCGCTGGCAGCCCGACTTCAGCATCGACGCGGCCGCCCTGCGGCAGCGCTTCGAGGACGCCTCGCGCGGCCTCGCCGACAACGGCTTTACCGGCCGCCCCGGGGTGCGCCGGATCCTCGTCAGCGGCTTCGACCCCTTCGGCCTGGACGCCGAACCGCGCCGCGCCAACCCCTCCGGCTCGGCCGCCCTCCAGCTGAACGGACGCCGGATCACCCTCGCCGACGGCACCCCGGCCGAGATCCGCGCGGTGCTCCTCCCGGTCCGCTACGGCGACTTCGACCGCGGCATCGTCGAGCGCGCGTTCGGCCCCCGGCTCGCGCCCGGCCCGCGCTCCGCCGACCTGATCACCACGATCAGCCAGGGCTACCCCGGGCTGTTCACCCTGGAGGCCTGGGCCGGCCGCGCCCGCTCCGCCGACCCCTACCCGGACAACACCGGCGCGCTCTCCGGCGGCACCCGCGAACACCCCGTCACCGCGCCGGGGATGGGCCCCGGCGCGGAGTTCATCGCCACCAGCCTGCCCACCGGGACGATGACCGCCGTCCAGCAGCCCTACCCCGTCCGGCTGAACACCACCGTCACCGAGATCCCCGCCGGCGCCGACCGGCCGGTCGACCGCGCGGACGGCCCGACCCCGGGCGCGCGCGCCGTCGCGGGCGGCGGCGGAGGCTACCTCTCCAACGAGGTCGCCTACCGGACCAACCGGCTGCGCCTCGAACTCGCCCCGCAGCTGCCCGGCGGCCACCTGCACACCCCGGTCCTCACCGGCCTCCCCGAGCAGCCCGACCAGCTCACCGGCCCGGTCTTCGAGCAGAACGAGGCCGCCATCACCGCCGAGATCCTCGCCGTCCTCCGCAACACCGTCCCGGCCGCCGACGCCGGCCGGGCCGACGAGCACCGCGCCGGATGAGTGCCCGTCGGGCCGCCCGCCGACCGGAGGTTTTGCGGCGGGCGGCCCGGCCGGGCGGACAAACGCCATCGATTTGGTAGCGGGTTCCGTCTGCATGAGCATGGGCGTCCGCTCCGCCGAGCGCGCACGCACCACCAGTTCCACCGGCACCACCAGCAGGACCAGGAAGGCACGTCACCCTCATGCAGACCAGCCCGGCCGCGACCCGGCAGGCACCCCGACCGGCCGCGCCCACCTCACCGGAACGCCGCCGGTTCGGCCTGCCGACCGCGACCGCGCTGGTGATGGGGAACATCATCGGCGGCGGCATCTTCATGATCCCCGCCGCCGTGGCCCCCTTCGGCACGGTCAGCCTGCTCGCCTTCGCCGTGCTGACGGTGGGCGCGATCGCGCTGGCCCTGGTGTTCGGGCAACTCGCCCGCCGCGACCCGCGCACCGGCGGGCCCTACGTCTACGCCCGCGAGGCCTTCGGCGACTTCGCCGGGTTCCTGGCCGCCTGGTCGTACTGGATCACCACCTGGGTCAGCAACGCGGCCCTCGCCGTCGCCGCCGTCGGCTACCTCGACGTGCTGTGGCCGGTCGGCCACTCCGGCGTCCTCACCATCGCCTGCGCGCTCACCGTCCAGTGGCTGCCCGCGCTCGCCAACCTGGCCGGCACCCGCTACGTCGGCGTCGTCCAACTCGTCTCCACCGTCCTCAAGTTCGCCCCGCTGGCGGTGGTGTCGGTGGTCGGCCTCGCCCACTTCGACCCGGCGAACCTCGGCCCCTTCGACGCCGCCGGCGACGGCTGGGCCGGCGGGATGACCGCCGCCGCCGCGATCCTGCTCTTCAGCTACCTGGGCGTGGAGTCCGCCGCGATGAGCGCGGGCGAGGTCCGCGACCCGGAACGCAACGTCGGCCGCGCCAGCGTGCTCGGCACGGCCGGCGCCGCGGTGGTCTACCTGCTGGGCACCCTCGCCGTGTTCGGCACCGTCGCGCACGAGCGGCTCGTCCACTCCACCGCACCGTTCTCGGACGCCGTGAACGCCGTGTTCGGCGGCTCCTGGGGCGGGGCGGCCGTCGCCGTCGCCGCACTCGTGTCGATGACGGGTGCTCTCAACGGCTGGACCCTGCTCTCCGCCCAGGCCCCCTACGCCGCCGCCAAGGACGGCCTCTTCCCCGCCGCCTTCGCCACCACCCGCCGCGGCGTCCCCGTCTTCGGCATCCTGGTCAGCGTCGCGCTGGCCTCCCTGCTCACCGTCCTCAACTTCGCCTCCGGCGCGAAGGCCGCCTTTGACACCCTCGTCCTGGTCACCACCTTCACCGCCACCGTCCCCTACCTCCTCTCCACCGCCGCCCAGCTCTACTGGCTCCTCCGCGGCACCCCCGAGAAGGTCTCCCCGCCCCGCCTCCTCCGCGACGCCACCCTCGGCCTCGGCGCCTTCGCCTTCTCCCTCTGGCTCCTCGCCGGCGCCGGCTACGCCGCCGTCTACCAGGGCGTCCTCTTCCTCTTCGCCGGCATCCTCGTCCACACCTACCTCACCGCCCGCCGCCACGGCCCCGCCGGCCGGAGCGAAGCCCAGAGCACGGGAGCCGACCGTCCCTGAATCCCCGGCCCGGCTCCGCCCGCAAAAGCGCGGAACGCCCCGGTCACGTGCCCGAGTCGGAGCCCGATCCGCCGCCTGACGCGCCGCCGACCGATCGGATCAGCGCCCTGGCTTCGTCCTGAAGGCGCCGGGTGATCGGCCGGTCCTCGAAGCCGTGGGCGGCGAGTTCGGCCGCCAGGCTCTCGAAGTAGGCGGAAGCCGCCAGGACGTGCTCCTCGATGTCGTGAGCGGCTCCCTCCCGGAGTCGCTCACGGGCGGCTTCGGCGGACGCCATCACCCGCGCGATCTGGGTGTACACCTCGTTGCGTGTGGTGTCGGGCAGGCCGGAACGCATCAGCTGGCGCAACAGTCGGTCACCGGCTCCGCCCACCTCGTTCAGCAGACGACGATCGCGGTTGACCAGCAAGGCGACATCGGCGCCCACGAGGACGGCCGCCAGCCCTCCATGGGCCACCACGGAGTTCCGCACGGGAGTGCGGGGGAACGCGGTGAGGTCCACGGACGCGAGGCTGTTGAGCGCCGGGCGGAAGCAGGGGTGAACGTGGAACTCGTCCTCGCTCGGCAGCGGCGGTGCCTGGGTACCACCGGTGTAGACGATGTCATTGCCGCGCCGGACACCCAGGAAGCTGGCCCCGTACAGCACATCGATCACGCCTTGCGTCGTCAGGCTTTCGGTGTAGGCGGGGAACTCCCGGTGCAGCGCGGCTCTGTGGGCTTCGAAGCGCGCCGCCAGAGCCGGCCGCATGACCACGTACCCGGTGTTCTCGAACATGGCAAAGAGCGAGCGGAGGAAGGGGTGGTTGACCAGGTACTCCTTGGCGAGGTCCTGGAGCTTCCACCGGGAGAACAACTGGGTGGCCACGAGCACGTCGTTCTCGGTGATCGTCGGTCCGCCGCGTTCGGCGGCCACGCTCTGGCAGGCATTGAGGAACTGGATCGTGTCCCTCGGTCGCGGCAGGGCACGGTGGAAGAGGTATTCCGCGGTGGGTTCTCCTTCGACGGTAGCGGGGAAGAGCCACCCCCACAGCCGATCGCTGGTCAGGTCGGCCCCGAGGGAAGCCTGGGCGCGTGCGAGCGCGACATCCTTGAGGCCGTCATGCGTCCAGGTGATCCGGATCTCGTCGCTGTGGAACTTGTCTCCGTCGCCGAAGTTCAAGGTGTCGTAGATGTCCGCTCGGATGAAGAGGGTCGCCCTCACCGCGCCGTTGTACTGCCCCGTCACGTGCTTGGCGGCCAGGAGCAGTCCCGTGACCAGCGCATGGCTCTCCGGGTCGACGGTCCATACCTGTTCGAGCTGATCGACGAGAACGAGGAGGGGTGGGTGGCTGCTCAGGCAGTCCAGGTCGTCGAAGGCGGCGGCCACCGCATCCTCGAGGACTCCCAGTTGGTGACTGGCCTTGGCTCCCTCGGAAGCCCCGTTGACGCCGAAGGCGGCCTCCACGCCGAACGCCTTGAGGGAGAGATTGGCCGATTGGAGGCCTCGTGCTCCGCGGCGCAGCCTGTCGTAGAGACCGGATTCGCCGGACTCACCGCTGTCCTTCAGGAAGGAGCGCAGGGCGCGGACCGAGGCGGGGACGCGACGCCCGTGTGCGACGCGTGCGTGGACGGTCAGGTGGCGCGCGGCGTGGACCGCGAAGATGTACCTCCAGATCAAGGCCTTGGCGGTGTCGGCGGTGACACCCTGGAGCTCGAAGCGTCGGATCTCATCGCCGGCGGTGTCGTCCGGGGTGATCAGGATAGAGGCACCCTGGTGGCCGCCCGGGGTCGCCAGTTGGCTGCAGATGGCGCTCTTGCCGGAGCCCTTGCGCCCGATGATCAAGGTCCTCCGCCCGAGGAGCGCTTCCCGGTAGGCGTAGCTCGGTCGGAAGACACCGTCCCTCAGGAGGCCGCCCTCCTTGAGATCGTTCTCGGCGTCGTCACGACCGAAGAACAACTGGCCGACCGGCCCGATGTCCTGACGCACAGCTTCCCCCCGGGAGCGCTTGGGTTGCGGCTGTTGCTCAGATTAGGTCCTCTCCGACTGCGCCGTCCGGATAATGGGACCGCGCGGGTGGATGTGCGGGTGGGACGGAGACCTGGGCTGGTGGGCGAACGGGTATCGGGGGAGCGCATGTACGAAGCAGAGACGACGTTGGAAGGCCTGCGGGAGAAGGTGCAGGACCTCGGCCAGGAGGTCGAGAAGCTGGTCCTCGCCGAGACGCTCGGCGGTGAGGCTATCCAGGAAGGGCTCGGCGGTGTCCGTGCCGACATCGGCCGCCTGGAGGCACAACTGGCCGAATTGTCGGACGCCGTGTCGCAGGCGCAGGACGTGCTGGGCAAGGTGAGCACGAGGGCCGACGACACTCATGCCGTCCTCGCCACCTTCGTGGAACGCTACGGTCGGGATCAGATCGTCGCGAACGCCCAATCCGAACTGTCCCGGCTCACGACGGAGTGGACGGCGAGGTTCGCCCAGCGGCGGCAGGTCCGCGCGCTCGCCCGAGGGCTGGTGCACGGGCTCACCGAGGACGCCGTGTCCCGAGGGGTGCTGGACAAGAGCATCGTCGAGGCGTGCAGTCAGGAGTTGTTGCTCAAGGAATCCTCCTTCTGGCTGGCCCCGGCGCTCGTGGCGGTGGCCGCCGGGTACAGCCGTGACGCGGGCCGCATCGCCCGGGCCCGCAGCCACGCGCTCACCCTCGACCAACCCAAAGCTACCCTCTTCTTCGCCCTCACCTGCTCGCGGCAGAAGCGGCAGGACGAGGCGGCCCGCTGGATGGACCTGTACCTGGCCGGCCTCGATTCCTCCGATCTGGGACAGGAGTTCACGATCGTCCTCGACGCGGTCGCGGGCGCTGAGCTGGGCTTCGAGGCGCTCACCTACGCCCGGCAGGCGATGGCCCGTTGGGACCGTGAGGCGAACGCGCGACACCTCGGACTCTCCGATGAGGAGAGCACCACGGCGCACGTGGTCCGTTGGACCCCCTGGATGGCCGCGAGGGGCGCGGGCGGCCCGCAGCAGTTCGACACCTTGCGTGAGCTCTGCGTGAGTCAGTGGGCGTCGGTGCAACGCGGCTGGGAGGACGCGATGATGGTGAAGGGAACGCTCGACTACCTACGCTACGAGTACTCTGCCGGCCCGCTCGATGTCGGAGTCGGACGCCGGACGGACATCGCCATCCAGCACCTCATCGATCAGTTCGATCCTGACGAGCAGAAGATGCAGGAACAGATGGGGAGGCTCCGGTCGATCATCGAACACCGGGGTGACACGGAGGAAGCGGCTGCCGAATTCGTCGATTCGGCAGCGGGGCGCGGGGTCAACCTTCAGGACGTCCTCGAACGCGCCCTTTTCGAGCCCCAGGTGGTGAACCTCGGGTATTCGGCCAGGCTGCTGAGCATCCAGAGCAGCCTGCCGAGCCTGCGCTCGGCCGTCGTGGCCGTGTCCGAGGAATCCGTAAAGGCGCTCCCCGACCGGCTCGCGCTGGCGGTCGACGACTGGACCTGTTGGTTGCCCGGGGCTCCTATCGCTTCCGATGTGACGGAGCAGCTGATAGCCCACCTCGACGACCACGCGGAGGGTCGCACCGTGGCAGCCGTCAACTCCGTCGAACTGTCGTGGCCGCGCGTCCTGACCTTGGCCGTCATCGGCCTGATCTGTGGCGGGCTGGCCTTGCTGCTCGGCGGTCCGGTGGCGGGCCTGGCTACCGCGGCCTCGGGCGGGCTGGTCGTCACCGCCACCTGGGGGGTGGTCCGAGTGCCCTTCCATCGGCGCCAGTTGCGCGAGGACGGCGACCGCCGTCGGGTCGAGAACGCCCAGCGGTTGGAGAAGGCACTCGACGAGCACACGCTGCTCTTCCAGCAGTGGAATGCCGCGCTGGCCGTGGTCGGTCAGTTCTCCTCGTGGTCTCCGGCCACTGTCGACGTGCCCGAGCCGAATGCGGAGGGTTGAGCATGGTTGAAGGGCTCATCGCTGGCCGGTACCGCCTCGAGCACAAACTGGGAAGCGGAGGCATGGGCGATGTCTGGCTCGCCCACGACCGCCAGCTCGACCGTGCCGTCGCGATCAAGTTCCTGGCCCTCGACCGGCTCCGGCGGTACGGAGACGATCGGGAGGATTCGACCGAGAGGTTCGTCGCCAAGTTCCTCAGGGAGGCGCGGGCACTGGCCCGGATCAACAGCTCTCATGTGGTCACCGTGCACGACCAAGGCGAGGAGGGGGGCCGGTACCACCTCGTCATGGAACGCGTCGAGGGAAGGTCGCTGGCCAAGTACATGGGCGGGGGAACCGCCCTCACCCTGGAACAGGCCGTGCGGTGGAGCGCACAGGTCTGCGAGGGGCTCGCGGACGCGCATGAGGTCGAGGTCGTCCATCGGGACGTCAAGCCGGCCAACATCATGATCACGGAACGCGGTGACGTGAAGCTCGTGGACTTCGGTCTCGCCCGGCTCCTGGACGCCACCGAAACCCAGGGAACCGGCGTCACCTGGCTCTACGCCTCCCATGAACGCTGCAACGGGGAACCGGGCGATCACCGGAGCGACCTGTACTCGCTCGGGTGCGTCCTCTACGAGATGCTCACCGGCCGCCCGCCCTTCGGCAGCGACAGCCTCTCGCCGTACGTCATCGGTGAGATGCACACGAAGGCGAGTCCCGCCGCGCCGGGTGACGTCCGCCCCGGAATCCCGGTCGCGCTCGACGACCTGGTCCTCCATCTTCTGGCGAAGGAACCCGGCAACAGACCGCGCGACGCGTTGACCGTCGCCCGCCTTATCCACCAGGTCAAGTATGCTCCGGCGTCGGTCGGCGCTGGCACGGCTCAACCGGCGATCGTGCCCCATGTGAATCCCGATTACGTGGAACGCATCCGGGAATTGGAACGGCGCCTCAGCAACCTGGAGGCGGTGCACGGCTTCGTGGCACCCGTCGTCCTCGATGCCCGGATGACGCTGGCCGAGCTGACCGGACAGTCGGGCGACGTGCGAGGGGCGGTCTTGCTCTACGGGGATCTCGGCTGGGACTGCCGGGACGCGTTTGGGCCGTACGACACCCGGGTCCTGGACGCCTTCGAGGCCATGACGCGTTGGATCTCCGGTTCGAGCTGATGCAGGGTCGGCTACAGGTCCGTGATCCAGGGGTGGTCCGGGTGGACGCGGGTGAGGAGGGTGGCGAGGGTGTGGCGTTGGGGTGGGGTCAGGTGGGGGAGGGTCGTCTCGAAGTCCGAACGGTCTTTGGGGCGGAGGTGTTTGGCCTTGAACAAGAGGACCAGTTCGGGTGTGAGGTAGGGGATGCCGTCCGGGGTGTGGCGGATGATGTCGCGGTAGGGGAGGCGGATCCGTTCGTCGCGGCGGCAGATCCAGGTGTCGCCGTCGTGCGGCTCGCGGAACACGTCGAGCAGGTAGTCGCCGGTGGCCGGGTCGCGGAGCCAGGTCTGGTGGAGGGCGGCCAGTGCCTCCGGTGGGGCGTCCACCCAGATCCGGCCGCTGCCGGCCACGTCGAAGACGTAGCCGGGGAAGTGGCGGCGGAGCTCGGGGAAGCTCGCGGCCGGGATCGCGATCTCGAGGTCGCTGTGGGGGCGGGTCTGCTCGCCGTGGAAGAGGTCCAGCGCCCAGCCCCCGGCCACGCACCAGGGCGCGCTGAGCCCGGTCAGCCGCTGGGCGACCTCGGCCGGGGTCCAGCAGGAGGACCACCTCGCGTCGAGGGCTTCGATCTCGTCGGGTGACAGTTCGACGCCACCGTCGGGCAGTTGCTCGCTCACCGCGGGAATCTATCAGTGGAGGGGGCGGGGGTCGTCGGTGTTCGGTGGTACGGAGAGCGTGTGCTCGATCCAGGCGGCGTCGGTGAGGTACCGGCGGTCGTGGCCCTCGGCGAGGTGCTGGGTGAAGGCCGGGTGCCCGGCCGCGGCCTGCTCGCGCATGAACGCCACCAGCGCCCGCAACCGCTCCGCCGCGACCGGCGGGAGCGCGGCCCGTTCCCGTGCCGAGAGCCCGTAGGCGTCGGCGAACAGGTCGAGCCGGCGCCGGACTTCGGGCGCCGGCAGGACGAGGCCGCCGAGCTCCGGGGCGTCCGGGGCGTGGAGCGGGACGAAGCGGTACGCGGTGTAGGCGGCGTCCCAGACGCGCGGTCCGGGGTGGGCGGCGTCGAAGTCGATGAACGCGACCGGGAGCCCGTCGCGGAACACGGTGTTGTACGGCGCCGCGTCGCCGTGGCAGACCACCTCCGCCGGCTCGCGCGGCGGCAGCAGCCACACGTCATCGGGCTGGTGGACGAAGCCGGCCGTCGCGTCGTGCAGCCGACGCAGCAGCCGGGCCACCGCGACGAGCGCGGCGTCGTCGCGGACCTGCGGTGCGGCCGGGGCGTGGCCGACCTCGCCGGGCAGGTACGCGACCAGCTCCTCCGCGCCGTCGGCGGTCAGCCCGAGCGGCTTCGGCGCCCCGTCGAACCCGGCCTCGGCGAGCCGGGCGAGCAGCCGCTGCACTGTGCCGCTCCACACCCCGGCGGGCCGCCGCACCACGCCACCCTCCCGGACCACCCGGTTGACCCCGCCGACGAGTACTTCCCGATCCTGGTCCGCCATCCGGGCAGCCTACTGAGGCGGTAGCGGCCTCTCAAGATCACAGGGGGCCTTGCTGGTTGCCGCCACCACAGTGCGAGCGCGGTCGGCCTTGGTGGGGCAGAACGCCGATGCTGTCGGCAGGTCAGATCAGATGTCCGAAGCCCGACTTGTTCGCCAGGAGTCTGCCGAATAGAGCGGGCATGTCTTCGGCGACGGTCCGGGCCCGGTCCAGCAGTCGATCGTGACCGGGTGGGTAGAGGCCCGAGTCCAGCGGGAAGACGGTCTGGAGGCGTTGGCGCAGCTCGTCGTCCTGGCAGTGGACGAATGTGTCGGCCGCCGATGCCCACAGGCTAGGCCAGAGGTCGCTGACCTCGTCACTGCTACGCCAGCGCGGCTGCTGTGCGTCCTGTTGCAGCAGAGTGCGGGCCTGTTCGCCGGTGAACGTGCCGTTGCGGGCGGCGGCGATGATCTCGTCACGTCTGGTGGTGGAGCGCCACACGCTGACCCAGTAGGCGGCCGCGCAGGAGTTGGTACGGCTCTGCCAGCCGCCGGTCTTGGACTGGGCGATGAGGAAGGTCAGGACCGGTCGGCGCCCGAGCGCCGCGACAAGAGGGAAGACCAGTTGACTGGTGAGGTTGTCGTCCAAGGCAAGGAGCGGCAGCACGTCGTCGGCTATACGGAGGGTCAGGGCCGGGGCGGCCGCCAGCGTTTCACCCACGCGCAGACGAGTGACTTCGAGGCGCCCGTAGCGTTCCTGCGTGGTGGTGGTGGTGGTGGCGGCGGCGGTGGTGGACGGAAGCGGCGGCTGGGGCTGGCCAGGTAGGATTCGGCACAGAAGATCGTCGAGCGACCGTTGCAGCAGGCTCGTGTCCAACAGTTGCTCCTTCTCGCAGGCCCGTACTTCTGCTCCTGAGCGTATGCCGTCGGCCACGGGTGCTGCGGCGATACGGAGTTGACGTTGGCTTGGCTTGGCTGCCATTTGGGGTAGAGGGCGGCGAGGGTGGTGCCTGTTTGGTGTGAGTCACGGCATTCCGGCTTCCGTCTGCGGGGTGCTGGCAGGCCGCTGGCAGCTGCGGCCGGCGACAAGGCCCTGCGATCGTTCACACGGATGAACCCCGCTGAGGCATCCGGCGATGATGGAAGGAAGACCTCGAGTGCGGCTGGGGTTGCGTCACAGCCAGGTGCCGTCGCGCATGATGACGCGTCCGGAGAGTTCAGGCTCGCCGTGCCAGGCGCGTACGGTCTTCGGTGTCACGCGGATGTACAGGTACGGCCGGTCCTCCGTGCGGGGGTCCCAGCCGCTGAACCTGTCGGCGAACGCCTGGGCGGCCTCTGCGGGCACCTCCTGGGCCGGGAAGCCCTCGGCCTCGCCCTGGAGGGCCACCACGTTGAAGGTGTCCGGCAGCGCCAGCTGTACGCGCGGTTCCGCCTGGATGTTGCGGGCGGTCGCCGATGTCGCGCTGGTGCACATCCACACCGCTTGCCCGTCCCAGCGGAACCAGAGGGGGACCTGGTGCGGCCCGTGCTCGGGGTGGGACGTCGACACCCAGATGTCCCGCTCGGTGGTGAGCCGTTCCAGGGTGTCGCGTACGCGCTCCGCCGTCTGGCGCTTGGTGCTATTCGTGATCATGGTCGGTGATGCTAGTCACCGGATTCCGGGTGCGCATGGGGCGCGCGACCTACGTCCAACGGCCGACGGGTCGCTCAGCCCCCGCCGGGAGACCGGCGGGGACGGAGGGTAGGAAGGCGAGGTGGAATATGCAGACCGGTCTACTGAAAGTGCGCGCTGGGGTGCGGTTTTATGTCGACCGGTCTACTGATTTGGGGTCAAATATGCAGACCGGTCTACTTATTTGGCGTCGAATATGCAGACCGGTCTACAGATTTGCTGTCCCGGATTCGCACGGCGGTTCGGGACGGGCCGAGGCGGTGGGCGGCTGCGATGGCCAGGCCGGCGGCGAAGGCGAGGACGTGGCCTACGGCGGAGACCTCGCCGTCGCCGAGGCCGGACAGCAGGTCGGGGGCGGCGACGGCCAGCATCAGCAGCCACACCGCCCGCGACCAGACCGGGCGGGCCCGGGCGACCGCCACCGTCAGCGCGGCGACCACGACGTAGGACGGGCCGGTGTCCAGGACGTGCGCCTCGGTGGCCGGCAGGGAGCCGTGCTCGATGCGCCACCACACCAGCGCCTCCGTCAGCGCGGTCGCGGTCACATGGGCGAGGGCGAGCGACGCCACGGCGCGGCGGGCGCCGAGTGCCGACACCACCGCGAACACGGACAGCGCGAAGAACGGCCACACCCACACCGTGCTCTGCGGCACGAACGCGGACACCGCCAACGACTCGACCGGGTGGCCCGAGGGCCAGGGGTGCAGGTTGTCGAGGTTGGTCGACGCCCACTCCCGCAGCGCCAGCACCCGTTCGGGCGGCAGCAGCCGCAGGACCGGCCACATCGCGGCGAGTACGGCCACGTACCAGAACGCCGGGTTGCGCAGCAGGCGTGGCAGCGGCGGAAATGGTGGCAGCGGTGGAAGTGATGACAGCAACTGTCGCAGCGGAGGCGGAGTCGGCCGGCGCATCCCGGCCACTACCGGGCGCGGCGCCGGGGCCGCGGGCCGCCGGCGAGCGCCGCGCCCGCGGCGACCGCCACGACACCCGCGGCCATCAGCCCGTGCCGCGAGCGCCAGGACAGCACCGACCAGCGCGAGTTCGCGGACAGCAGCGACCCGAGGCTCAGCCACGACCCGGCGGACAGCACGGACATCGCCGAACCGGCCGAGCCGATCGACAGCACGCTGCCGACCGACCCCACCGAGAGCACCGAGCCGACCGACCCGATCGACAGCACCGAGGCCACCGAGCCGACCGAGAGCGTCGCGCCCCTGGACCACGGGGCCCAGGCGGACGGGACCGACGACGAGGTCGAGGAGGAGGGTCGCGGGGACGAAGACCGCGAGGAGGCGGGCCGCGAGGCGGAGGACAGGGAGGACGAGGAAACAGTGGGTTCCGACACGCGCCGATCGTATGCCGCCGGCTGCGCCCCGTCAGCCGCACCCTGTCCCTCGCCGCGCGCGGCCGGAGGACCGGAGGACGGGGAGAGGGAACCTGAGGGCCGGGGGAGGAGGGTTCCCGTCATACCCGCAGGGTGCCGTCCAGGATGGTGACGGCCCGGCCGGTGAGGTGGACGCGGTCGCCGTGGAGGGCGGTGGCCACCAGGCCGCCGCGGGCGGACACCTGGTGTCCGGTCAGCCGGTCGCGGCCGAGGCGCGCCGACCAGTACGGGGCGAGCGCGGTGTGGGCGCTGCCGGTGACCGGGTCCTCGGGGATGCCCCGGGCGGGCGCGAAGAAGCGGGAGACGAAGTCGTACGCCCCGGTCACCCCAGTCGGCCCGGTCGCCCCGGTCACCCCCATGGGCGCGTCGGCGCCGGGGCCGCCGGGGGCGGTCACGATGACGCCGCGGATCCCTTCGCGTACCGTCAGGGCCGCCAGCGCGTCCGGGTCGGGGGTCACGCCGCGCACCGCGACTTCGTCGGGCAGCACCACCAGCAGGTCGCGGAGCGCGCCCGTGCGCAAGGTCGCGTCGGGGGTGACGCCGAGGGCTTCCGCGAGCCCGGCCGGGGCGGGGGCGGCGGTGGCGGGCGCGGCCGGGAAGTCCAGGGTGACGGAACCGTCCGCGTCGGTGTGGGCGGTGAGCAGGCCGTGCTTGCGGCTGCGGAACCGGACCGCGCCCAGCACCCCGTGCTCGGTGCGCAGCACGTGCGCGGTGGCCAGGGTGGCGTGGCCGCACAGTTCCGCCTCCAGGACCGGGGTGAACCAGCGGATGGCCCAGTCGGCGGAGGGAGCGGAGGGAGCGGAGGGCGGGGAGGAAGCGGAGGGAACGGAGGGAGGGGACCCGGTCAGGGGCAGGGCGAAGGCCGTCTCCGGGTGGTTGACCTCGGCGGCGATCCGTCGCATCCGGTCGTCGTCCGGCCAGGCCCCGGCGGGCAGCAGGCAGACTCCCGCCGGATTGCCGGTGAACGGGCGGTCGGTGAAGGCGTTGACGATGTGAAGGCGCACGTCAGGACGGTAACGAGCGGAGCGTCCGCCCCGCCAAGGCCAATTCGGAGAAGGTGGACTGAAGTTCGACGGTCCGTTCGCTCCCGGAGCGGGGGACCCCTGGGGTAGGGTCTGCCGACCGGTTCCCGGCCCGGGGAAGAAGGAGCGACCATGCGCAGGATCCTGATCGTCGGCGCCGGACAGTCCGGCCTCCAACTGGCCCTCGGGCTGCAGTCGCACGGCTACGACGTGACGGTGGTGACCAACCGCACCGCGGAGCGGATCCGGGGTGGGCGGGTGCTGTCCTCGCAGTGCATGTTCGACACCGCGCTCGGCCACGAACGCGCGCTGGGGCTGGACTTCTGGGTGGACGAGACGCCGCGGATCGAGGCCGTCGGGCTGTCCGTGGCCGGGCCCGAGGGGACGCGGCTGATCGACTTCGTCGGACGGCTGGACGGGTACGCGCAGTCCGTCGACCAGCGGGTCAAGATGGCCGGCTGGCTGGAGACCTTCGAGCGGCGCGGCGGGCGGGTCGAGGTGCGGGAGGCGGACGCCGCCGCGCTGGACGCCCTCGCGCCCGGGTACGACCTGGTCCTGATCGCGGCCGGCAAGGGCGACCTGACCTCGCTGTTCGAGCGCGACGCCGCCCGTTCGCCGTACGACCGGCCGCAGCGGGTGCTCGCCGTCGCCTATGTGCACGGGCTCGGGCCGCGCGCCGACTACGACCGGTCGGCGGTGCACTGCAACGTGGTGCCCGGGGTGGGCGAGTTCTTCGTCATGCCCTGTCTGACCACCTCCGGCCCGTGCGACATCCTCCTCTGGGAGGGGGTCCCCGGCGGCCCGGTGGACGTCTTCGGAGGTCCCACCGGCGGTCCCACCGGTGGCCCCGGCAGCAGCGCCGGCAGCGCCCCTGGTGGCATCGGCCCGGCGGAGCACCTGCGGCTGACGCTCGACCTGATGAAGACCTTCATCCCGTGGGAGTACGACCGCACCCGGGGCGGCGTCGAACTCACCGACGCGGGCGCCACCCTGGCGGGCCGCCTCACCCCGACCGTGCGCCGTCCGATCGCCGAACTCCCCGGCGGCACACCGGTGCTGGGTGTCGCGGACGTCGTCGTCGCCAACGACCCGCTCACCGGCCAGGGTGCCAACAACGCCGCCAAGTGCGCCGCCGGCTACCTGGCCGCGATCCTGGCGCACGGCGACAAGCCCTTCGACCGCGACTTCATGCAGGCCGCCTTCGACGACTACTGGACGGCCACCCGGGCGTCGACCGACTGGAGCAACACCATGGTCGCGCCGCCGCAGGAGCACATCCTGACGCTGCTCGGCGCGGCGGGTGGGAATCCCGCGATCGCCGACCGGTTCGCCAACGGCTTCGACAACCCGGCCGACCTGGACGACTGGTTCCTCGACGCGGACAAGGCCGCTGCCTATCTCGCCTCGTTCGCCGAGCCGTCAGCGAAGTGACGGAGCGTCAGTCGGCGGTGGCGGACGGGGTCGGCCGCAGGTGGTCCAGGAGTCGCCCGTCCGTGGGGTAGGGCTGCTCCGGGGGTAGTAGCTTCCGCGCGGCCTCGAAGTCGCCGTCGCGGACGTGCCCGTGGATCCGTCGCACGAGCGGCGTGACGTCGGTGACGGACACCGTCCACTCGTCCGCGTACCGGCGCGCCGCCTCGCCGGCCAGGCCGAGCTGGAGCGAACGGTGCGGCAGCGGCTGGAGCTTGAGGCCGCGCTCCGGGTCCCACTGGACCCGGGTCGGCGCCCGCCGCAGCGCGCGCTGCCAGGTCGCCCGGTCCGGGTGCAGTCCCCGCTTGTAGTGGGAGAGGCAGGCGTGTTCCAGCGCCCACTCGAAGCCCGCCCGGTCGATCTCCACGGCGAGGACGGTCTCCTGGCCTTCCTTCGTGCCCCAGCCGGACCGGTACATCATCCAGAGGAACGAGGGCTTGATCCAGGTCATCCGGTCGCGCTTCCACTGGGCGGGGAAGCGCCCGTCCCGCGCGGCCGGCAGGCCGATCCCGGGGGAGTAGGCCTGGTAGACGGTCACGGTGGTGTCGGTGTGGACGGCGCGGATCCGGTACCCGGGCTCGGGCTCGGGCGCGTTCCGGGTGGGGGCCTTCGGGGCTGGGATGTTCGGGGTGGGGGCGTTCGGTGTTGCCATGCCGCTCAGGGTGGTCGGGTTCGCGCCCCGTGGCCAGCGAATTTCCGGGGTCGTGGCGATCCCGGTGGCGGTCCCGGCGGCGGTGCGTGCGTGGGCCGGGGCCTTGTCGGCGCGGACAGTTTCCGACCGCCGCAGGCTGTGCCGGGCGCCATGGCCGGCGCCGGCGGACGGCTGGCAGGGTGGGCCGTGCTCCCGGGGGGTGTGGGACCGCCCGGGAGCCCTCGGGGGCCGTCGCGCCGTTCGCTGCCGGAACGGGGGCGGCCCCTGGGGGCAGGTTCCACCGCCGGTCGCGCCGGTCGCGCCGGTCGGGAAAGGAAGGGAAGGGGTTCAGGGGCGTTCGTAGACGGAGACGTGGTAGGCGCTGGAATCGGTGAACGGCTCGCCGCTCCATGAGCCATGACGATCAGTCAGGTGCAGACCGACTGCGGTGGCCAGCTCGTCGAGCTCGTCGACCGACAGGTAGTGGAAGCGGACGTCGAGGTGGTGCGTCCGGCCGGCCTCGCGGACCAGGTAGTGGGAGTGGTAGGTCCGGGTGGCCGGGTCCACCGAGCGGTGGCAGAGCACGCGGAGGCCGGGGCGGTCGACGACGGTCTCGGGCACCTCGGACGCGGCCGCGGCGACGAGCGCCTCGGGCACGTGCGCGTCCACGACGAACACCCCACCGGGCCGGAGGCGTTCGGCGACGGCGGCGAAGCAGCGTTGCTGGGCCGACCGGTCGGGGAGTTCGAGGAAGGTGCCGCCGACGCAGTACACCAAGGTGTACGTGCCGGGTGCCGGGACTTCGGTGAAGTCGCCCAGGGTGACGGAGACCCGGGCACCGCCGGGCTTCTCACGGAGCCGCCGGGCCATCGCGGCGGACGCCTCGACGCCGTGGACGATGAACCCGTGGGCGGCCAGCGGGACGGCGATCCGACCGGTGCCGACGCCTAGTTCGAGGACCGGTCCGGTGTCGGCGAGCCCGGCGAGCAGCTGCACCGTCGCGCCGGTGACGCCCGGTTTGGCGAACCAGCGGTCATAGTCGGCCGCGTACCGGTCGGCGTAGCCGTTGCCTGCGGGGGGACGGAAGGCGCGGGGCGTGGACATCGTCGAGGTCTCCTCGGTCCGACGGCAGCGGACGTTCATGCGGGACGGCAGCGGACGGTATCGGACGACAGCAGGTGGAAGGGGAGGCGGGCGGCGCGGTCAGCCGAACGGGTGCGGGCCGCGTCCGGTCGCCGGACCGTGGGCGTCGTACGGACCGGTCGGCAGCGGGCGGGCCCCGGGGGCGACCACCCTGACGACGCTCAGGCCCAGCTCCCGGGCCGGTCCGTGGGTGGTGTCCATGAGGACGGGCTCCCGGCCGGTGTGGGCGGCCAGCGCGTCGAGGCCGCTGCGCACCACCATCGGTGAAGAGGCAGGGGGCGTGGCGGGGGACGTCGCCGACGGCGGGTCGGTCCAGCGGCCCAGGCTGTCCTGCCGGTGGTAGGCCCAGAGGGCGTGCTGGACGGCCGAGCGCGGCGCGCTGCGCCCGTGCCAGCGGGCCCAGGTCTCCCGGCCCACGGTCGAGTGGATGCTCCACCGCACCATCAGCGCCTCGTAGGCGGCCTTCTCGACCAGCGGGGCGAGGTCGCCGTCGTCCGGTCCGCACCGGGCGCCGAAGGTCTGCCGGGTGCGGTCGGGGGCGTGCAGGCAGACGACCACGCACCGGGCCCCGGCCGGCGCGGGGACGTCGAGGAGGGTGGCGGCCGCGCCCAGCCCGGCGAGCAGGTCGGCCAGTGGCGCGGGTAGCAGTTCGGCCGGTGCGGTGGGCGGCAGGGGCACCGGTCGCGGGGCGAGCCCGTACCAGCTCCGGCGGACCAAGTCGCGTTCGAGGACCTCCCAGGCGGCGTGCTCCACCGCGGACCGGAGGTCGGTGTGCGCGGCGACGCCGGTCGACCCGGCTCCGGGGCCGGGCACGCAGCCGGCCGGGGCCCGGTGGTGCAGGAAGGCGACGCCGGCGGGGACGTGCACCGGCGTGCCGTCCGGGACCGTCCGGCCGAGGACCCAGAGCCGCCGGGCCGCCCGGGCGGCGGCCGCCGCACCACCCGCAGACTCGGCCCTCCCGCCGGCCGGCCCGGCCCCGCCGTTCGTCCACTCGGCCGGGTCCAGGGCCGGGACGCCGCGTCGGCGCAGCTCCTCGTGGCTCGCCAGGACGCCGGTTCCGGCGGCCGCCGCGGCCTCGGCGGCGCGGCCCGCGAGGATGTTGCCGACGCGTTCGAACAGTTCGCCGCGCGCACCGGCGACGACGGCGTCCCGGCGGTGCCCGGCCGCGCTGCCGATGACGACCGGCTGGTCACCCGCCGCGCACACCGGGTCGAACTGCGGTGACCGGGCGGCGATCCGGGCGAACACGACCTCCGGCCAGTCGGAGAAGGGGACGAAGACCTGCGGCTCCCAGGCGGTCGGGCCCATCGGCCGCGTGCTCGGCGGTCGGGGGTCCTGCGCCCGGGGGTCCTGCGCTCGGGAGTCCTGTGCCCGGGGGTCCTGCGGCTGGGGACCCTGCGGACGCGCGCCCTGCGGTCGGGGGGTCTGCGGTCGCGGGCCCTGCGGCCGGGAGTCCTGCGGCCGGGGGCCCATCAGCCGCGCGCCCGGATGACGGCGGCCGCGTCCGCCAGGACGGCCGCCCCGCGTTCGGTGAGCGCGTCCCGGTGGCGGGTCAGCGTGGACACGCCCTCGACGGCGGAGCGGACCAGTTCACCGTGGCGCGCCCGGATGGCGGCGGCCTCGTCCACGGTCGGCCCGTCCAGGACGGTCTCGGACCCCGCCGCCGAGCGCCCACCCGCAGACCACCCGCCCGCAGATCGCCCGCCCGCAGATCGCCCGCTCCCCGAACGCCCGATGACCGCCCGCCCGGTCGCCCCGCGCCCGGTCACCGGGCGCAGATCGAGCAGGCGCTCGTACAGCAGGACGCTCCGGGCCAACACGACCACCTGCTGGAACAGCCCCGACAGCGGCCGGGGGTCGATCCGCAGCGGGGTGCTGACGAGCCGGGCGTCGCCCTGTGCGGGCCGCAGGAACGGTTCCGCCGTCACCGACGCCGCGTTGCAGCGGGTGTGGGTGCCCTCATGGACCAGCGCCTCGGCCAGCCGTACCGGGCCGGGCAGGCCGTCGGGGCCGGGGGCGAGCCGGTCCCGGCGGACGAAGACGGCGCCGTGCACGGCGAAGTCGGTGAAGCCGTCGATCGCGGGGCCTTCCAGCAGGGCGATCTGGGCGAGGACGGTGCCCAGCTCCCGGTGCGCCTCGGGCCACGCGACGGCGAGCAGGGCGGCGGCCTCGCCGAGCGCCCCGGCCTCGCGCTCCCGCCAGCGGACCACGACGGAGCCCGGTGTCGCCGGCAGGCCGTCGTCCGGGACGGGGCCCCGGTCGCCCACGGCCGGTCGCCCGTCGTCGGGTTGCCCGTGGCCGGGTCGCCCGTGGTCGGGTTGCCGCCGCGGGGGCGGGAGGGCGCGCAGGGCGCGGGCCACGCTGCGCTCCAGGTGCGGACGGGGGACGGCCAGGTCCACGGGCCAGTCGACGGCACCGGGCGGCACGTCCGCCCCCGCGGCCCTCGCCGGGTCCGCCACGTACTCCGAGTCCCCGGCCGCGTCCTCCGCGTTCTCGGCCCGCAGCTGCGCCAGGCGGAGCCCCAGCCGTTCCGCCGGGCTCTGCTCCATCGGGCTCTGCTCCGTCGGGCGCTGATCCGCCGGGTCCGCGCGCAGCAGCCGCTGCGCGATGTGGGCGAGTTCGACGACGGCGGGGTGCGCGGCCTCGGCCGGTGTCACGGTCAGCCCGGCGCGGGCCAGGGCGGACCGCGTCGTGCGGGCGAGGACGGTTCGTTCGGCGGCACTCTGTGCCGCGTCGGGTGCGACCCGCACGGTGCATGACCTCCCGGAAGCCGAGGAGCCGACGGTGGACGCACAACACGGTAGGAACGGCGGCCGGGACGCCACAAGAAGTAATCGAGCCAGCACACTGCGCTCATCCCTTCACATTCGTGCCGGTCCGTCGGGCCGTCGGGCCGTGTCCGGCAGGTCGCGTGGTCGGGCGGCCGGGCGGCGGCACATGCCGTGGGCAAGGCAACCACGGTCCGAAAGCCGAACCTTGACGATGCGTCATCACCAGGCATCGATGGACCGCAGCCGGACTGCGGCCGGACCGCAGCCGGACTGCGGCCGGACCGCAGCCGGATCGCATCCGGATCGTCGGCCCGCGCGGCGGCGGCATCGGACGCCCCGACGCCTCGCCACCCCACGGGTCCCGGGGCGCCGACGGGCGCCGGCGGCCACCGACGGACCGTCGGCCACCGGAGGCGGTTTACCTCCCCGGCCCGGTGTGCCAGGCTGGAGGTGTGCGTGGGTGAGCCACGGCCGACGGCCGGAGACCCGACACTTCCGACCGGCCGCCATCAGGATGATGTGCGCCCGAGGCCGTGGAGGAGTCCGGCCCCGCACCACGCACCACCGTGACTGTCGCGCGGGGTCACCGGCGAGGTGAGTGGCGTGAGCCTGATTCAGATCGAAGGCTCCTCGGAGGTCCTGCGCGCGGTGCAGGAGATCCCGGAGCTACATGTCGTGAAGTCCAGTGTGGAGACCGGCGCCGACGGCCGGTACCGGGTCGCGGCGTACGCGTCCGACCAGGCCGTGGAGGCGGCGATCGCGCAGGGCGCCAACGTGTACGTGGTGCTCTCCACCGAGGAGGCCTCCCAGCGCCACGAGCGCGTCGCGGCCCAGATCCGGAGCGGTGCCGCCCCGGACGAGGAGGTGTGAGCCATGCCCCCGCCCTACGTCACCGTGACCGTGCCGCAGAGCCCCGATCAGATCGAGGCGGCGCTCGTCGACCTCGCGCTCACCTTCCCCTCGCTGTGCACGCGGATCGCGTTCCCGAACCGCAGCGTCGAGGACCGGCCGATCCACTTCATCCGGATCGCGGACGGGTCTGCGGGCGGGCCGTCGGGCAGGCCGTCGGACGGGCCGCCGGGTGAGTCGCCGGACGGCCGCCCGGTGGTGGTGCTGACCGGTGGCGTCCACGCGCGCGAGTCCGCGCCGCCGGACGCGCTGGTCCACTTCGCGCAGAACCTCCTGGTCAGCCGCAGCACCGGCACCGACATCACCTTCCCGGCGATGGTCTGCACACCGCTGCCGACCATGCCGCCGAACGGCGGTCCGCCGGTGCCCGTGTCACCGGTCGAATACCCTCGGTTCACCATCCCGGCCGCCAAGGTCCGGCGCTTCCTGGAACGCGTCGACCTCTACATCGCGCCGCTGATCAACCCCGACGGCCGGCAGTTCGACCAGGACAACCACCCGGTCGGCACGGGCGGCGCGGGCTGGCGCAAGAACCGGCGGCCCGACCCGGATCCGGCGCGGATCGGCGTGGACATCAACCGCAACCACGACATCGCCTGGAAGTTCGAGGACTACTACGACATGGCGGTGTACCGGAAGCGCTACAGCTTCGGCCCCGCCTCGACGGATCCCGCCAACGAGACCTACCGCGGCCCCGCCGCGGCCTCCGAGCCGGAGACCGCCAACGTGCAGTGGCTGATCGACGAGGTGCGGGCCGCGTACTTCGTCGACGTCCACCAGTTCGGCCGCAACGTCCTGCTGTCCTGGGGCATCGAGGACAACGGCGACGACCCGGCGATGAACTTCTCCTCCCCGGCCTGGAAGGGCCGCCGGGACGGTCTGCGGCCGGGCAGTCCGCTGGTGCCGCCGGACCGGCCCAACTACCAGGAGTTCGTCACCAACACCGCGCCGCACTTCGTCCGGGACCGGCTCCCGGTCCTGGCCAACGCGATGCGGGACGCCATCCTGCGCAGCGCGGGCGTCGACCCGGCCGCGCCCGTGCCGGTGACGCCGGAGGCGCGGCGCGTCCACTCCACCTATGACGTCGGCCAGAGCGCGGCGCTCTACGACAAGGTGAACGGGGGCCCGGTCACCGGCACCACCGACGACTACGCCTTCCGCCGGCAGTTCGACGACCCGGGCCGGGCGCCGGTCTTCGCGTTCACCATCGAGACCGGCCACCTGGAGGAGGCCGGGTTCCACCCGGACTACGGCCGCCCGCCGGGTCACTACGCCAAGATCGAGCGCGAGGTGCACGCGGCCCTCGCCGAGCTGTGCGAAATGGCGGCGTAGCGCATAGGGATGCAAGGCCATATACAGTTAAAGCCTTCGATTTGCAGGCTTAGGCGGGCTATGGAACTATAATCGCAAAGCATTGCCCAGCCTGGACACCAGAAAGCGAAGGATCATGTCGGACGGCGCGCGCGTCATCGTCGGAGTCAGCGGATCGCTGCACAGCCTCACCGCCCTGCACCGGGCCGCGGACGAGGCCCGCGAGCGGCGCGCCGTCCTGGTGCCGGTGTTCGCCTGGACGCCGGTCGGCGGCGAGTACAACTACCGGCTGCGGCCCTGCCCGCCGCTGCTCCGCGCGTGGCAGGACGCGGCCGAGACGCGCATGCGGCACGCGCTCGACGAGGCGTTCGGCGGCCTCCCGGCCGGCGTGCGGATGGAGCCGCAGGTGGTGCGCGGCGAGGCGGGCCCGGTGCTGACCGCGCTCGCCGACCGGCCCGACGACCTGCTGGTGATCGGCACCGGACGGCAGGACGGCGCCCTGCGGAGCACCGTCCGCCGGCTGTTCCGCGGCGGCTCGGTGAGCCGCTACTGCCTCACCCGCGCCCGCTGCACCGTCCTCGCCGTGCCGCCGTCCACCCTGGAGGCCGACCTGCGCGCCCTGCGCCGCGGCGTCGACATGCGCGAACTCGCCGCCCTCGTCGCGGCCTGACGCCGGACCCCTCGGCCCGCCGGTGCGCTGGTGCGCGCGCCGGACCTGCCGTACCGTCCATCCCCGTGACGGCAGATCAGGGGAGCGCGAACCACGCACGGGCGAACCGGACACGGACGAACCGGGCTCAGGTGGATCAGGCACGGCTGAACCAGGTCTTCCTCCCCGCCACGTACGCCGACGGCGTGCCGTACGGGCTCTTCCGGGAGCTGCGGACGGCGGCCCCGGTGTGCTGGGTCGAGGAGCCGGCGGTGGGGGAGTGGCCGGCCGGGCCCGGGTACTGGGCGGTGCTGCGGCACGCCGACGTCAAGCACGTCCTGCGCACCCCCGAGGTGTTCTCCTCGCACCTCGGCGCGACCCAGATCCGCGACCCGGACTCCACCGCCGACCTGGAGTTCGCCCGCGCCATGATGCTCAACCAGGACCCGCCCGACCACTCCCGGCTGCGCCGCATCGTGGTCGGCGCGTTCACCCCGGGCGCCCTCCGCGAGCTGGCCGCCGACATCGACCGGCACGCGGCGGAGGCCGTCCGCGAGGTCCGCGCGGACGGCGGGGCGGACGTCGTCCGGCTCGTCGCCGACCTCCCGGTGCGGACGCTGGCGCGGATCATGGGCGTGCCCGAACAGGACCGGCGGCTGCTCCAGGACTGGGCGAACCGGGTGATCGGCTACCAGGACGCCGACTACGCCGACTCCAGCACCGTCGACCCGGCCGCCCTCACCGAGCTCGGCCGGGCCGCCCTCGCCCGCCGTCCCACCACCCGGACCGCCCCGGACGGCCGCCCGGTCAACCCGCGCTCGCGCGCCGCTCTCGCCGACATGTTCGCCTACGCGCACGCCCTCGCCGACCGCCCCCGCCCGGGCAGCCTGCTGGCCCGGATGCGCGCGGCGGGCCTGAGCGCCGCCGAGTTCGAGACCATGTTCTTCCTGTTCGCCGTCGCGGGGAACGAGACCGTCCGCAACGCCCTGCCCGGCGGCCTGCACACCCTCCTCCGCCACCCGGACCAGTACCGACTCCTGCGCGAGCGGCCGGAGTTGCTCCCCTCCGCGGTCGAGGAGATGCTCCGCTACTGGCCGCCCGTCCTGGACTTCCGGCGCACCGCCGCCCGGGACGTCGAACTGGGCGGCCGGCGGATCCGCCGCGGTGACAAGGTGGTCGTCTACCACGCCTCCGCCAACCGCGACGAGACCGTCTTCCCCGACCCGGACCGCTTCGACGTCACCCGCACCCCGAACGACCACGTCAGCTTCGGCCACGGCCCCCACTTCTGCCTGGGCGCCCAGCTCGCCCGCCGCCAGATGACCTCGATGCTGCACCACCTCCTCAGCGACCTCCCCACCCTGCGCCTCAGCCCCGGCGGCCCGGCCCCCGCCCGCCTGGTCTCCAACTTCCAGAACGGCCTCAAGGCCCTCCCCGTCCACTGGCACCCGGGCGACTGAGCACGAGAGCACCCCGGCGACCGCCTACGTGCACCCGGGCGATCGCGAACGAGCGCCGGCCCCCGGGTGGGGACCGGCGCTCGGCGCGGGGACGGGGGTCAGAGGGTGCAGCCGGTGGTGGTGTTGCCGGTAGGCAGGGGGACGGTGTGGCTGGGCCGCGGGGTGGTGCCGCGCTGGGTCCAGGCCTCCAGGTCGTCGAAGGCGGCGTTGAAGCAGGACTGCATCGGGCGGACGACGGTCGGCGCGAAGTCGTAGAAGCCGTCGGTGTGGGTGCCCTGCTCGACGCGGTAGTAGCGGTGCAGGTCGCCGCGGCCGGCATCGTTGATCATCTTGTCGTACACGTCGCCGGTGCGGGTGATCGGGAGCAGGACGTCGTAGGTGCCCTGGAGGGTGATCAGCGGGCGGGTGATGCGGCCGGTGAGCGAGACCCGCTCGACCGCGTCGTGGACGGCGGCGGGCCGGGCGGCGTAGTCGTAGTCGGTGTCGCAGCCGGCGCCCGTGCCCTCGTGGCAGAACGGGGTGCCGGCCTGGGCGGCGCCGTCGTAGTCGGGGTCGAGCTCCTCGCGGATGGTGCGCTGCAGGGAGTCCCAGAGGCCCAGGTAGTGGGGCTTCCAGAGGGTCTCGGAGCCCTTCGGGTAGCCGGCGGCGTACATCTCCTCCGCCGCGCCGGGCTCCTTGCGGTCGAAGCGGGGGAAGGCGCGCAGGGCCGGGGGCAGGTTGGTCAGCAGGTTGGGGGCGTCGCGGGTGAGCAGCAGGCCGTTCCAGTCGATGCCGCCGGTGTACAGCTCGGGGAAGTGTTCGAGCTGCCAGCGCACCAGGTACCCGGCCGCGGAGAGCCCGGCGGCGTACGTCCGGGACGGCGCCCGGCCGTACTGCCGGGCGACCGCCTGCTTGGCGGCGACGGTCAGCTGGGCGACCCGCAGGTGCCACTCCATGATCGCGTCGCCCGGCTTCTCGCCGTCCTTGTACAGCTCCGGGCCGGTGTTGCCCTTGTCGGTGGCGGCGTAGGCGAAGCCGCGGGCGAGCACCTGGTCGCTGATGATCTGGTCGTTGGCGTACTGGCGCCGGGTTCCGGGCGGGCCGGCGACGACCAGGCCGCCGTTCCAGTTCTGCGGCAGCCGGATCACGAACTGGCTGTCGTGGTTCCAGCCGTGCAGGGTGTTGGTGGTGGAGGTGTCCGGGAAGTAGCCGTCGAGCTGGACGCCCGGGATGCGGGTGGGGTTGACGTTGGTGCGCGACTGGAGGCCGGTGTAGTCGTCCTTGTCGGTGAGGCCGGCGGGGAGGGCGGCGGTGGTCAGGTCGGCCAGGCAGTGGCTGACCACGCGCTCGGCGCCGGGGACGAGCGGTCGCTGCCCGGTGCAGGCCGAGCCGGCGGCGCCCGGTCCGGCGGCGGTCGCCCCGGCGGCGGGGAGGAGGCCGACGGCGAGCAGGGCGGGTATGACGGCGATGAGGGGGCGCCAGCGTCGGGACATGGGTGAGTGCTCCTTGGACGAACGGTGCGGAGGGGTGCGGCGGATCAGTGCGGCAGATCAGTGCGGCGGACCGGCGACGCGCCGATCGCGATGGGTCGAAGGTAGGCCGCGCCGCCGGACGTGACGGAGTGCCGGACGGCCAAACCCACGGCACCTGCGGCGGCCCGGCCGCGGCCACCCCCGTGCCGATCGGCACATGACCTTTCGCCACGAAGGAGAGGGGCCTACCCCCGGATCCGCCGTCGCACCGTGAGCCGACCGGTCGCCGACGACCTGTTTCCCACCGTGACGGGAGTGTGGCGATGCTGACGGATGATCGGCTAAAGTCCCTCCGCCATCATCATGATCATCGGGGGATACCTTGCCGTCCGAGGCGAAGAGAACGAAGGAGCGCGGCGGTGCGAACAACGCACTCGGCTGGGCGCTCACCATCGGCCTGAACATCATCGCGCCGATCATCACGTACAACCAGCTCACCGAGCACGGCTACGCGGAGTTCACCGCGCTGCTGATCTCGGCCGGCTGGCCCGTCGTCGACCTGGCGGTCTACCTGGCGTGGCGCCGCCGGGTCGACGAGTTCGCGGCGATCTCGCTGCTCTTCCTGGCCCTGACCATCGTGGTCACCCTGGCCGGGCCGCACGACGCGCACTTCCTGCTCGTCAAGGACTCGCTGATCACCGGGCTGTTCGGGGTGGTCTGCCTGGCCAGCCTGGCCGCGCCCCGGCCGCTGATGTTCTACTTCGGCCGCAAGTTCGCCACCGACGGCTCGGCCGAGTCGCTGGAGCGCTGGAACGGGCTCTGGCAGCTGGCCGGCTTCCGCCGGGTCCAGCGCAACCTCACCATCGGGTGGGGCGTGGCCTACCTGGTGGAGGCGGCGCTGCGGGTCGGGCTCTCGTACGTGCTCTCCACCGACGCGATGCAGGCCCTGAACACGGTGCTCTCCATCGCGGTCACCGTGCTGCTGGTCACCTGGACCGTCTCCTACGCCAAGCGCGCCCGGGCCAAGGGCGCCGCGGCGGCCGCCGCGCGGGCGGCGGAGGCGGCGGGGGCCGCCGGGACCGCGGAGCCCGCGGCCGTCTGACGGCCGGAGCCCGCGGCACGCACCCGCGAACGCAGACGACTCGACCCCGCCGGCGCGCCTTCGGCGGGGTCGAGTCGTATCCGTAGGACGGGGTCAGGCAGTCGGCGCGGCGGCCGGGGCAGCAGCCGGGGCGGGGGTCGCCGCCGGGGTGAGCAGCCGCTGCGCCAGGGCGCCGAAGAGCAGTCCGAAGCCGACCCAGAGGACGGCCTGAATGCCGATCGAGGCCAGTCGGAAGTCCCACAGCAGGGCCGCCGGGAAGGACTCCCGGATCGCGTCGCCGTTGTCCGGCAGGACGGCGAACAGCACGGCCATCACCGCGGCGTACCCGGCGCCCGCCGCGACGGTGGCGTTCCAGGCGCCGAGGCGCGCGGCCAGCCGACGGCCGAGGATCACCGCGGCCACGCCGACCAGCACGCTGAGCGCGATCATCAGGAAGAACAGCGTGGTGCGCTGCCCGATGGTGTCCGGGTTGCCGACCGCCGGCGGGGTCGCCGGGTACTTGAGGAACGGCACCAGGTAGAGCGTGGTGAAGGCGCCGCCCGCGACCAGCGCGGCGGTGGCCCGGGGGCCGAACCGGCCGACCCGGCCGAGCGCGAAGCAGAACGCCAGGGAGGCGATCCCGCCGAGCGCGACGCCGTACACCAGCACGCCGGTGGCGAGGCCGGCCGTGGACTGGAGGTCACGGCTGACCAGTTCCTCCTCCTCGTCCTCGTGCTCGGCGTGCTCGGCGGTTCCGGCCCCGGCGCCGGCCCCAGCGGCGCCGTGGTCGTGGTGCGAGGCGGGTGCCGACTGGGTCTGCTCCAGCGCGATGCTGTCCGCGACGGGGCCCTCGCCGACGGTGTACGCGAAGACGAAGGCGAGCAGTCCGGCGACCAGGCCCGCGATCATGCCGCGCAGCAGCAGCTTCCCGACGGTGCCGGAGGGCAGGGCCGCGGCGGGCACGGCGGCGGTGGGCCCGGCGGTGACGGGCCCGGTGGTGGAGGTGTTCATCGGTGCGTGGTCTCCGGTCAGTGGCAGGGGAAGCCGAGCAGGTGCCGGCCGTCGTGCACCCACTCGTGCACGGCCGAACCCGAGAAGACCGAGGTGGCGCCCTGTTCGGCGCCGACGAAGTAGAGCAGGACCAGCGCCAGGGTGCCGAGGAACAGCGCCCAGGGGAGGATGGCGCGCACCGGCAGCGGCGCGGGGGCGGAGCCGGCTGCGGGCAGGGCGGGAGAGACGACGGACTGGGCCATGGCAGGACCTCCTGAGGGGAAACACGCGTCCCGTGCGGTGGAGCTCGGACGACGGCCATCGGGTCTGACTCTGCCGAGGCCCGCCGTTGCGTGAGGCGACCGGTTCCGGCATACAGTGGCGCGACCGTGCCGGATTCCCACCGGACTTCCGTCTCGCCGTCGTCTTCAGTTGTCGGGGGAGACCGTAGCGCCCGGCGGCGGCCGCGCCAAGGGAGCGCACGGGATCGTTGCAAGCGCGCGCACCTGCGGTTTCGCGCCGTCGGAGGGTGCGGAACGCGGAAGTCCGAGTCGCCGCAAGGGTGACAGGTGTACGAAGGGGGAACGTCGTGACGGTTCGGGTGATCTTCATCTCCCCGGCGATCGGCGACGCGCTGCGGCAGGCCCGGTTCGACGACGACGGCCCGCTGGACGAGTCCGGCGTCCGCGCCGCCCGCGCCGCCGGGCCCGCCCTGCCGGCGGCGGACCGCCACCTCGCCTCGCCGTCCACCCGCTGCCGCCGGACGGCCGAGGAGCTCGGGCTGACCGGGGTGGTGGCCGAGGAGGCGCTGCGCGGCTGCGGGATGGGCCGCTGGCGCGGGCGGACCCTCGACGAGGTGGCCGCCGAGGAGCCGCAGGCGGTGCTGGAGTGGCTGGCCGACCCGGAGGCGGCGCCGCACGGCGGCGAGTCGGTGCGGGAGCTGTGCGCCCGGGTGGGCGAGTGGCTGGACGGGACGGCGGCGGCCGGGCCGGCCGGCCGACTGCTCGTGGTCGCCGAGCCGGACGTGGTCCGGGCCGCCGCCGTGCACGCCCTGGGCGTCCCGGCGCACGCCTTCTGGCGGCTCGACGTCCCGCCGCTGGCGACGACCGGACTGACCGGCCGGGCCGGCCGCTGGAACCTCCGCCTCGGCGGCTGATCCGGCGCGGCAGGTTCGCCTGGGGCCCGGCGACCGGCCCGGGACCGAGCCTCGATTGAGCACCCGGTTCCGGCGCCGGCCTTGGCTCAGCCTCCGGCCCAAGACCGCCGACGCGACCCGCCCGTCCTCAGCCCGCGAGCAGGCCGGCCCGGGTCTCCTCGGCCAGCCGGAGCAGGCGGGCCACCACGGCCGGCTCGCGTACGGCCAGCGCCCGGGCGACGGCCAGCGACTCCTCCACCGCGGCCAGGGCCTCGGGCGGGCGCCGTCCGGCCAGCAGACGGGCCCGGGCGAAGGCGCACAGGGCCTCGGCCAGGCCGACTTCATGAGCGGTGCGGTCGGTCCCGGTGAGCGCGCGGTAGCGGTCGACCGCCTCCTCGGTCGTCGCGGCCGCCGCCTCGTGCAGGCCGGCTTCGGCCAGCCGCAGGCCGTGGCCCGGCAACGCCTGAGCCAGGGCGGCCTCGTACCCGGCCGGGTTCTCGGCGGCGAGTGCGAGGTGGAGAGTGACTGACTCCTCGGTGGCCCGCAGAGCCTCCCCGGTGCGGTCCGGCAGCCGGCTCAGGACCTCGCCGCGGGCCTGCAGCGCCAGGGCCAGGCTGAACCGGTCCGCTGCGGTGCCGGCATCGGCGCCGGCCTCAACGGCCGGTCGGGCGAGCTCCACCGCGCGGTCGAGCGTGGTCAACGCCCGCTCGTGCTTGTCGAGTTCGCCGAGGATGGTGCCGTGGGAGGTGAGGGCGCCGATCAGTACGGGCAGGTACCCGGGCTCGGCGCCGACCACCGTCTCGCTGTCCGCCACGGCGTCGCCGGCCGCCCGCACGGCCTCCTCCGGCCGGCCCGCGCCGAGCAGCAGGAGACCGAACAGGAGTCGTGAGGGGAGGAAGGCGGGCCGCTGCCGGTCGGCCGGCGCCAGCTCCTCCATCAGGGCGGTCGCCTCCTCCAAAGCGGCCAGTGCCTCAAGGCGCAGTCCCGCCTGCATCAGGTGGATGCCGAGGCTGCCCAGCGAGGCGACGAGGGCGAGGCGCAGCTCCGGTGACCCGGCGCGGGCGAGCAGCCGGCGCAGCATCTCCGCCGCCTCCTGCGTGACGGCGGCCGCCTCGGCGGGCCTGCCCAGCGCGCCGAGCACGTGGCCGGCCCATTCGAGGGACTGGGACAGCCGCTGCTCACTCGACGACGGGCCGGGCTCCGGGTCGGCCTGCGCCAGTCGGCGGCGGACCTCGATCGCCTCCCGGGCGACCTCCAGCGCCTCCTCCTTCGCTCCCACCGCGTTCAGCAGGACGGAGTGCACGCCGAGCCGCTGGGCCAACGGCTCGGCGTGGACGGCGGGCGAGCGCAGCGCCAGCTGCCGGCTGGTCTCCACGGCCTGCCGCATCGCCGTGACGGCCTCCGCCGAACGCCCGAGGTCGTGCAGGCAGCGGGCCCGGTGCGCCTGGTGCAGGGCGAGCGTGGGCCGGAAGGCGTCGGGGTTGCCAGCCGCGAGCTGTGCGACGAGGTCGACGGCCTCGCTGACCGCTGCGATCGACTCCGCCAACCGTCCGAGGGAACGCAGGTAGCCGGCCAGGTTGTTGAGGCCGGTCGCGAGACCGGGCGTTGCGGCCTCGGGCCGGGCCTCGGCGAGCTGCCGGTAGCGGCCGATCGCTTGCTCGACCACCTCGACGGCCTCCCCGAACCGTCCGTTCTCGCCCAGCCGGCCGGCGAGGGTGAGCAGGCTCATGGCGGCGTCGGCGGCGAAGGCCTCCGGCAGCTCCCGCGCGAGCGCGCCGTAGATCTCCGCAGCCTCCCGGGCCGCCGCGAGCGCGCCCCCGTAGTCGGCCACGTCCGAGAGGTGGTTCGCCAGGGTGTTCAGGCTCATCGCCAACTCGTGGCGGTAGGCGTCCGGTTGGGCGTCAACGAGCTTGCGGTAGAGCCCGACGGACTCGTGGATCGCCGCGGCCGCCGCCGCGTACCGGCCGAACTCCCCGAGCGCGATGGCGAGCGAGTTGAGGCTTGATGCCAGATCCGCCTCGTAGACCTCGGGGCGAGCCCGCGCCAGCCGGCGCCGGACGGTGACGCTTCGTTCGATCGCCGCCATCGCCGGCTCCGGACGGTCCATGTCCCCCAGGCAGTTGGACTGGGTGCCGAGGGTCAGGGCGAGCGATTCGAGGTAGGCGTCCGGATTGGCCTCGGCGAGCGGCTCCAGGATGCGGACGGCCTCGTCGGCTGCCGCCAGGGCCTCCTCAAGCCGCCCCAGTGCCCGGCACCAGAGGGACAGGTTGTTGAGGTTGGACGCGAGCGCGGCGAGCAGCTCCTCGTCGGCGGTCTCCGCGGCCAGTGCGCGGCGCAGCCCGACCGCCTCCGTCATGGTGGCCCGCGCCTCCTCCGTCCGGCCCAGGTCGCCCTGGACGGAGGCGAGGGTGTTGAGGCTGGACACCAGGTGCGAGCGGAGCCGGACGTCGGTGAGGCCGGGGACGGAGCCGGACCGCACCAGCGCGCGGTACCGGGCGACGGCGTCGACGGCCGGGGCCAGCGCCTCCTGTCGCCGGCCCAGGGCGTTCAGGCAGACCGCGAGGTCGTTGCGGGTGGCCGCCAGCCCGGACCGGGCCACGGCGGAACCGGTCGCGGCCGGTGCTTCGAGCAGGGCGACCACCTCGCCGAGCGGGCGCAGCGCCTCCTCGTGCCGGCCGAGGTTCACCAGCCGCAGCGCGTACTCGCGCAGCCGGCCGGCGAAGACGACCGGGCGGAAGGCGGTCCCGTCCGCCTTGTCGCCGGTGGCACCGGTGTGCCGTTCGCGGTGGTCGGCGACCAGGCGTTCGGACAGCTCGACCGCCCAGGGCGCCAGGTTGTAGCTGCTCATCGGCAGGCGGTCGGCCAGCGCGGCGAGCTCCGGCAGCGGCGTGGCCGGGTCGGCGGTCAGCGCGCGCAGGGCGCCGAGCAGCGGCGCCGGCTCCTCGACCTGGGTGGCCACCTCGACGGCCGCGCCGCCCAGCAGGGGCAGGAAATCGGCGCACAGCCGGGCGATCTGCCCGTCCAGCCGGCCGAGCAGCGGGGGGTGCGCGGCGGCCCGGGTGAGCAGGGTGAGGAAGCGGGCCGCCTGGGCGGGCGAGAGTGGAGGCCGGTCGGTGCCGTCGCCGGGATCGCCGCCGCGCAACAGGGCGGGGGCGAAGCCGGGGTCCGCCAGCAGGTGCCGGCCGACGAACCGCTCGGCCAGCCGGTCGGGTTGCAGGGTGCCCCAGGGGCCGTCGTCCGATGGCGGGTACAGCGACTCGATCCAGCGGCGGACGTGCCGGCGGCGGTCGTAGGTCTGGTCGGCCAGGGCCGGCACCCGCCGGAGCAGCGCGTCCCCGGACGGCTGCTCCTCCGTGCTCAGCAGCACGGCGGCGGCCATGGCGTCGGTGAGGGTCTCCCAGGAGACGGCCGAGGAAAGCCCGTTGGCACCGGAGGCGCTCCGCCAGTAGCCCGACTCGTGCCGCAGCAGCCGGTCCTCGGCGTCCCGCCCCGGGGCCCCGTTACGGGAGGCCTCGTTACGGGACGCCCTAGCGGCGGCGTCCAGCAGGTCCGCGAGGGCGATCATGTGCAGGGTCAGCGCGTTGCCGAGACCCGCTCCGGTGAGGGCGGGCGGGGTGAGCCCGGCCAGCAGCGCGGGCCAGTCGTGCGCCTGTCGGCCGCGGACCCGGGGCAGCGCGGCCGCGAACGCCGCGGCCGCCCGCCGGTACGCCTCCGGCCGGGCCGCCGGGTCGGCCTCCAGCGGTGGCAGGGCCTCCACCCACGCCTCGTCCAGCAGGTCCTGCACGGCCTCGTCCGCGCCGGGGGCGAGCGGTGCGCCGCTCCACCACTCGCCGGCCGCCCGGGCCAGCAGCAGCAGTTTGAACGGGGTGGCGCCGTGGTGCCGGACGGCCGCTTCCAGCAGCGCGGACAGCTGGGCGGCCCGGGTCTCGGCGTAGTCGAGGACCACCAGCAGCGGCGCGGCCGCGTCCCGGACGGCGGTCAGCTGCCCGGCCTCGGCGTGCTCCGGCGGCCACAGCACCACCCAGGGCTCGTCCCCGTTCGGACGGTCGGTCAGCAGGGCCGACAGGTGGTGGGCGAGGCGGGTCTTGCCCTGACCGCCGGGGCCGTGCAGCAGCCGGACGCCGGGGCCGGGCTCCGCGCACCAGTCCACCAACGAGGCCACCAGCTCCGCGCGGCCGTGGAAGTCCACGACCTGCCGCCCGGCCTGGAGCAGCGCCGCCGGGGAGGACGGTGCTCCGGCGGCCCCCGGTCCGGCACGCTTCGTCAGCTCCTGGAACTCCACCGGCTCCAGGACCGCCGCGACCCCGTGCTCGGCCAGTGCGGCCCGGAACCCGTCCTGCTCGAACAGGACCGACGCGGGCACCGCGTCCAGCGCGGCGTGCCCGGAGTGCGCGGACTCGCCGTAGAGCACGCCGGTGAGCAGGTCGCCGCAGAACATCGGCGCGCCCGACAGCCCGCCCCACGGCAGGGTGCCGCGCTCCCGCCACTCGGGCGGGTGCTCCCGCAGGTCCAGCCGGTGCCGTCGGCCGACGATGCCGGTGCCCGGGTTGACGGTGGCGCCGATCTGCCGGAACTCCCGGGGCGCCGGCCGCGCGCCCGGCTGCTGCGGGTCCTGGGCCACCCGGGGCACGCCCCAGGTCTCGGCCGGCTGTCCGGGCCGCGCGGTGACCAGCCGGCCCCAGCGCACCGGGGCTCCCGGCAGCGCTGGCCACGGCTCGTCCTCGACCCGGACCAGCGCCGCGTCGTCGGGCCCGTCGGGGCGGCCGCACCACACCACCACGCCGGTGTGGCGGAGCGGTTCGCCCGGCGGCGCGAGCCGCACCTCGGCGCCCGGCCGGCCGACCACGTGCGCGGAGGTGAGCACCAGCCGCGGGCCGATCAGGTACCCCGAGCCGCGCCGGCTGTCCGCGACCAGGGTCACCAGCCGTTTCGCGTCCATCCCGTCGCCACCCCCCCGGGTGCGTCCGTACGGTTCAGCAGTGGGCTCAGAAGTCGTCGCGGTCGGAGATCCGCAGCGACTGCTCGGCGAGCTGCGGCGTCAGGGTGAACGAGATGCGGTGGGTCCGTCCGCGGGACACCCCGGCCTCGGTCTCGGCGCTCACCGCCCAGACCCGGAAGCCGGCCTTGGCCCTGGCGTCGGCGCGCAGCTCGACCTCGAACTCCATCTCGATCGGCCCGACTTCGAAGCGCAGCTCCTGCTCGTCCGCGTCCTGCGCGGCCTTCAGTAGTTCGGCCCGCACCGCCGCCACGGCCTCCGCCAGTCCGATGTCCATCCCGTCCGCCCCTCCGTCGCGCTCCCCGGCGTTTCCCCGCCCGAGCCGCCAGCCTAGGAGCGCCGACCACTGCACGGGGCCGATTTCGTCACACCCGACCGTTCACCGCCCGGTCGACGCCTAGCCAGTTCGAGTGAAGGTGCGTCCACCGACCATCGGAACGTCAACGGGGCGCCATAGCCTCGTTGGGCTCCATCGACTCGCACGACTCGGAAAGGGCAGCGACAACATGACGCACTCATCGGACGGCACCGGCACCGGCATCGGCACCGGCAGCGGCGCGACGGCGGGCGGGCCGTCCCGGCGTACGGCCCTCAAGGTCGGCCTCGGCGTCGTCGTGGGGGCGGGCGCGATCGGTACGCGGGCCCCGGCGGCGATCGCCAACGGGCCCTTCGATCCCACCAGCCCGACCATCGCGGTCAAGGTGAAGAACCTCAGCGGCCCGGCCGAGACCGGGCGGTTCGGCGCGGCGTGGACCGACCTCGGCATCCCCGTGCGCTGCCCGGACGGCTCCATGCTGTTCGTCTGCGGCGACACCTTCGCCGGTGACCGGGTCGGCGCCGGCGAGTGGAACGCCCCGGTCGGCCTGCGCTCCGGCAGCGCGGACCTGAACAACCTCCGGATCGACGGCATCGTCCAGGGCGCCCACGGCATCAGCCTCGTCGACGAGCCGCACAACCCGGTCGGCGAGGGCGCCACGACCGCGATCCCGTCCGACGCGTTCGTGGTCGACGGCGTGCTGTACATGCACCTGATGCGCGGCGTCATCTACGACACCCACCACACCGACTTCTGGCGCTCCACCGACAACGGCCGGACCTGGGAGTACCTCTGCCAGTGGCCGGGCGACCTGCACGGCGGTCAGTTCCAGCAGAAGACCTATGCGGTCGCGAACGACGGCTACTGCTACGTGCTGTCCACCGTCTTCAACCGCGAGGTGGAGTCGGGCATGCTGCTGCACCGGGTCCGGCAGGACCGCCTCGGCGACCCCGACGCCTACGAGCCCTGGGGCTGGACGCCCGACGACGGCTGGCGGTGGAACGCGCCCGCCCCGACGAGCGTCTTCGGCACCCGAAAGTGGGGCGAGCTCTGCTTCCGCGCCATGGGCGGCAAGTACGTCCTCACCTGGCTGAACATGAACCCGCTGTCGATCCGGGCGATGGTCTTCCCGCTCCCGACCTCGGACCTGACCAGGACGCTGGAGCAGACCATGATCCTCCCCGGCGCCCCGGGCCAGGAGATCGGCAACCTGGTCGCCGCCCCGTACGGCGGCTTCGTCGTCCCCGGCTCGACCTTCGCCGACTTCCACATCGTCGTCAGCCAGTGGTACGACCCGGTGAACTACCGGATCATGCAGTACCGGATCGCCGGTGTGCTCTCCTGACCGCAGCTCCCCGACCACACGGGCGGCCGCCGGCCGGCACCCGCTCGGAGCAGTCCGGGTCGTGCGGGGCGGCGGCTGTTCGCAGACTCGGAGGCGGGGGCGGGATCCCGGGGGTGGACTCGAACGGAAGAGGCATCCTCATGAGCAACCGTCTTCGCCGCCCCGGCCGCCTCCGCCACGCCCTGGCGGTGGTCGTGGTGGCCTCGGTCGGCGTCGCGCTGGCCTCCTGCGGCAGCGCGAAGGAGTCGACCGGCGGCACGTCGAGCGGCACCGCCACCGCGGCCGGCGGCGGGGCGATCAAGATCGGCCTGCTGCTCCCGGAGACCAAGACCACCCGGTACGAGCAGTTCGACCGCCCGCTGATCGAGAAGAAGATCAAGGAGCTGGCGCCGAACGCGCAGATCGACTACTACAACGCCAACGAGAACGCGACCACCCAGCAGACCCAGGTCGACACCGCGCTCACCAAGGGCGACAAGGTGCTGATCCTGGACGCGGTGGACTCCAAGTCGATCCAGTCCTCCGTGCAGAAGGCGCACGACGCCGGGGTGAAGGTGATCGCGTACGACCGCCTGGCCCAGGGCCCGGTGGACGCGTACGTGTCGTTCGACAACAAGAAGGTCGGCGAGCTGCAGGGCCAGGCCCTGGTGGCGGCGGTCGGCGACAAGGCGAACGCCGGCTCGATCATCATGATCAACGGCTCGCCGACCGACCCCAACGCGGCCGACTTCAAGGCCGGCGCGCACAGCGCGATCGACGGGAAGCTCAAGATCGGCAAGGAGTACGACACGCCGAACTGGGACCCGAACAACGCCAACCAGGAGGCCGCCGCCGCGATCACCGCGATCGGCGGGCCCAACGTCGTCGGCGTCTACGCGGCCAACGACGGCATGGCCGCCGGCATCGCGACCGCGCTCAAGGCGGCCGGCCTCAGCGTCCCGCTGACCGGCCAGGACGCCCAGCTCGACGCGGTGCAGCGGATCCTGATCGGCACCCAGACGATGTCGATCTACAAGCCGTTCAAGCCGGAGACCGACACCACCGCCCAGATCGCGGTCGCCTTCGCCGAGGGCAGGACGCCCGACGCCAAGCTGCTGCCGACCACGGTGACCAACGGCAGCGGCAACACCGTGCCGGCCGACCTGATCACCCCGGTCGTCCTGACCAAGGACAACATCAAGACCACGGTGGTCGCCGACGGCCTCTACACCCCGCAGCAGATCTGCACCGCCGACTACGCCGCCGCCTGCGCCGCCGCCGGCATCTCCTGATCCGCCAGGACAGCGGCAGGACAGCAGCAAGACAGCAGCCCGAAATCCGTAGCCGCCCCGCCCTCCCCGAGGGCGGGGCAAGGGAGTTGGTCACCGTGACAGGTGAGACCGTGCTGGCCCTGCGCGGGGTCTCCAAACGGTTCGGCGCCGTGCAGGCGCTCACCGACATCGAACTGGAGGTGCGGGCCGGCGAGGTGGTCGCGCTGGTCGGCGACAACGGCGCCGGCAAGTCGACCCTGGTCAAGGCGATCGCCGGGGTGCACCAGCCGGACGAGGGCGTCATCGAGTGGCACGGCAAGCCGGTCGCCATCCACCGGCCGCAGGACGCCCAGCACCTCGGCGTGGCCACCGTCTACCAGGACCTCGCGCTCTGCGACAACCTCGACGTGGTCGGCAACCTGTTCCTCGGCCGGGAGATCCGGCGCTTCACGGTGCTCGACGAGGTCGAGATGGAGAAACGTTCCCGCGAACTGCTGGACACCCTCTCCATCCGCATCCCCAGCGTCCGGATCCCGATCGCCTCGCTCTCCGGCGGCCAGCGCCAGGTGGTGGCGATCGCCCGGGCGCTGATCGGCTCGCCCAAGGTGGTGATCCTGGACGAGCCGACCGCCGCGCTCGGCGTCGAACAGACCGCCCAGGTGCTCGACCTGGTCGAGCGGCTGCGCGAACGGGGCCTCGGCGTGATCCTGATCAGCCACAACATGGCGGACGTGATGGCGGTCGCGGACACCGTCGCGGTGCTGCGCCTCGGGCGCAACAACGGCGTCTTCGCACGCCGCGCCACCACCAAGGAAGAGATCATCTCGGCCATCACCGGTGCCACGGACAACGCCGTGACCCGCCGGCAGGCCCGCGGCACGGAGGGCCCCCAGTGAGCGACGACAGGCCGGGCGGCGACAGACCGGGCGATGCCAGACCGGGCGACGACAGGCCGGGCGGCGAGGAGCGCCACCACGTCCCGCTGCCCGAGGACAGCATGCCCAAGGGCGGCGTCAACGCCCCCGTCCCGGTGGCTGCCGAGGCGACCCCGGCCGTGGACCCGCGGCTGATCGTCCGGCAGGAGGGCATCAAGGGCTACCTGGGCGAGTTCCGCCGCCGGCTCGGCAGCGGCGAACTCGGCTCGCTGCCGGTGGTGCTCGCGCTGATCGTGATCTGGGCCGTGTTCGGCAGCCTGGACAGCAGCTTCCTCTCCGCCCAGAACCTCTCCAACCTGTCGCAGCAGATCGTCGGCACCGGCATGATCGCCATCGGCGTCGTCTTCGTGCTGCTGCTCGGCGAGATCGACCTGTCCGTCGGCTACGTCAGCGGCCTGTGCGCGGCGCTCTACGCCGTCATGAACGTCACCCACGGCATGAACGAGTGGCTGGCGCTGCTCGTGGCCATCGTGGGCGGCGCCGTCGTCGGCCTGGTCCAGGGCCTGTTCTTCGCCAAGGTCGGCGTGCCCGCCTTCGTCGTCACCCTGGCCGGCAACCTCGGCTGGAACGGCGCGATGCTCCAGATCCTCGGCACCAGCGGCACCGTCAACCTCTCCGGCAACGACATCGTCTCCAGGCTGTACAGCACCATCTACGGGCAGCAGATCGCCGCCTACGGCGCGGCCGCGGTCGGCGTGGCGCTGTTCGTGCTGGCCTCGCTGGTGGACGCCGGCCGGCGGCGCCGCGCCGGGGTGCCGTTCCGGCCGATGGCCGACATCGTGGTGCGGACGGTGGTGCTGGCGGTGATCGCCTTCCTCGCCGCCTACACGCTCAACCAGTACAAGGGGCTCCCGCTGGCCCTGCTGATCTTCCTGATCGTCATCGTGCTGCTGGACTTCGTGCTGCGCCGCACCACCTACGGCCGCAAGGTGTTCGCGCTCGGCGGCAACATCGAGGGCGCCCGCCGGGCCGGCTTGAACGTCGCCTGGATCCGGATCAGCGTCTTCACCATCTGCTCGACCATGGCGGGCGTCGGCGGCCTCTTCCTGGCTGCGCAGATCCAGTCCGCCAGCCAGACCTCCGGCGGCGGCAACCTGCTGATGAGCGCCATCGCGGCGGCCGTCATCGGCGGCACCAGCCTGTTCGGCGGCCGCGGCAAGACCTGGTCGGCGCTGCTGGGCGCGCTGGTGATCGGCTCGATCCAGTCCGGGATGAACATCCAGGGGCTCAGCAACGCCATCCAGTTCATGATCACCGGCGCGGTGCTGCTGGCCGCGGTGGTCATCGACTCGCTGGCCCGCCGCACCCAGCAGGCCGCCGGCCGCGCCTAGAGCGCACCCCGGTGGACGGTGTGGCCGCCGACGACGGTGCGGACGGGCAGCAGGTCGCGGAGGTCCTCGGCCGGGCAGCTCAGCGGGTCGGCCGGCCAGAGGGTCAGGTCGGCGAGGGCGCCGGGGCGCAGGCTGCCGCGGACGTCGCTCTCGCCGGTCAGCCGGGCGGCGTTGACGGTGTGCAGGGCGATCGCCTCGGCCCGTTCGACGGCGTGCTCGGGACCGACCACCCCGGCCACCGTCTGCCGGGTGGTCATCCCCCAGACGGAGAGCATCGCGCCGTACGGGCCGACCGGGAAGTCCGAGCCGGCGGCGAGCAGTGCGCCCTCGTCGAGCCACGCGCGCAGCGGGAACAGCCCGCTGGTCCGCCGCTCGCCCCAGGCCCGCCGCTGGGCGGTCGCGCCGTCGTGCAGCAGCGGGTGCTGGACGGTGACCGGGACGCCGAGGGCGATCGCCCGGGCCCGCTGGTCGGCCCGGGCCAGCCCGCCGTGCTCGACCACCAGGGTGCCGGGCGGCAGACCGGGGCGGCGCTTGAGCACCTGCTCGAAGACGTCCAGCAGGGTGCGCAGCCCGCGGTCCCCCCAGGCGTGCACGCCGACCCGCCAGCCGCGGCCGACCACCCGGTCGACGGCGGCGGCCAGCTCGTCCGGCTCCCAGAGCAGTCGGCCGTGGTAGCAGGGCTGCCCCTCGTACGGCTCCTCCAGCGCGCCCGCCTCGAAGCCGCCGTCGATGCCGAACTTGACGCCCCACAGCCGGAGCAGCTCGTCCTCCTCGCCGGCGGCCCGCCAGGCGTCCATCCGGTCCAGCAGCTCGTCCACCTCCTCCGGGGTGCGGACGGCGAAGCCGGAGACCAGCGCCCGGACCCGGACGGCGAGCGCCCCGGCCCGCCGGGCCGCGCTCAGCACGGCGAGGTCCTCGACCGGGACCAGGCAGTCCCGGACGGTGCCGATCCCGGTGGCGGCGTATGCGGCGGAGGCGGCCCGCAGGCCGTCGATCCGCTCGGCGAGCGCGGGGCGCGGCAGGACGCGCTCGACCGGCTCGATCGCCTTGTTGATCAGCCGCCCGGTGAGCCGGCCCCGGGCGTCGCGTTCGATCACGCCGCCGGGCGGTTCCGGGGTGTCGGCGGTGATCCCGGCGAGCCGCAGGGCGGCCGAGTTGAGCACCATGTTGTAGGCGCCGCGGCGGACCAGCACCGGGTGGTCGGCGGTGGCCCGGTCCAGCTCCTCGGTGGTGGGCATCCGCTGCTCGGCCAGGTTCACCTCCTGCCAGTTGACCGTGGTGCGGATCCACTCCCCGGCCGGGGTGCGGGCGGCGCGCTCACGGATCAGGGCGAGGAACTCCGGTAGGTCCCGGGCCCGGTGGACCGGGACGCCGTGCACGCTGTGCCCGGCGAGGATCAGATGGGTGTGGGTGTCGTCGAAGGCGGGCAGCACGGTCGCGTCCGGTGCGTCCACGACCTCGGTGCCGGGCCCGATCAGCTCGTCCAGGCCGGCCGGGTCGGGGGAGAGGGCGGTGATCCGGCCGCCGGTGACGGCGATCGCGCGGTGCGGCGGCTCGCCGGGGACGAGGGTGTGCACGGCGGCGGCGCGGACGAGCAGGTCGGCGGGGGCGGGCCCGGAGGTGGGGGCGGGCCGGGAGGCGGGGGGCCGGACGGTCATCGGGACTCCTGGGCGGTGATCTGTTCGACGTGGCGCAGGCTGGGCCCGGCGAGCAGCGCGTGCAGGTCGGTGAAGACGGCCCGGGCCGCGACGGCGTTCCAGTCGGCGGGCAGCAGGGGCTCGGGCAGGCCCGGGTCCAGGTAGGGGAGCCGGCGCCACTGGGTGAGCATCGGCACGTAGGCGCGGAACGCCTCGGCCGGGTCGACGCCGGCCGGGTCGCGGGGCCGGGCGGCGGCCGGCCGCCAGGCGTCGGTGAAGGCCGCGTACTGGGCCTCGATCGCCGGGAAGTCCCACCAGTCGGCGACCGCCGTGCGCAGATCGGTGAAGCCCGCGTACTCGGCGGAGAGGAAGAGGTGCACATAGGCGTCCAGGCCGAGCCGCTCCAGCAGCCGCCGGGCGTCCGGGAGCAGCCGGGCGGGGGCCAGCCAGACGCCGGGGGCGGCGTTGCCGAAGCCGAGCCAGCTCAGCCGGGAGCGCAGCTTGTGCCGGTGGGCGCGTTCGGACTCCGGCACCGAGAAGACCGCCACCACCCAGCCGTCGGCGAGCGCGGCGGGCTCCAGGCTGTGGAAGATCCGGCGGTCGCCCTCCTCGAACACCGGGCCCATCGCGGGGGCCAGCCGGTAACCGGTGCCGGCGCCGTCGCGGCGCTCCTGGAGCAGGGTGCCGGCCTTCTTCAGCCGGGAGATGGCCGAACGGACGGCGGGGGCGTCGACGTCCAGCTCGGCCATCAGGGCGATCAGGTCGGCGATCGATATCCAGCCGCCGAGCCGGCGGACGAACTCGCCGTAGACGGTGTGGATCAGCGAACTCGGCCGGGGCGGGGCCTCGGACCGGGGCGGGTCTTCGGACATGGCGGACGCTCCTCCCCGGCGACTGGTGGCGATCATAGCGGTGGGCCGGTCCACCCGACGGCGGCCGTCAGGCCTCGGCGTAGGCGCCGGAGAGGAGCCGGCCGGCGCCGGGGGCGAAGGCGGGCAGGCCGAGGGCGCGCAGCAGCTGGTGGGCGGTGCAGACGGCGGCCGAGACGACCGGCTTGCCGAGCCGCCGCTCGGCCTCCTCGATCGCGGACAGCGAGGGCAGCTGCACACAGGCCGACAGCACCACGGCGTCGGCCTCGGCGTGCGCGAGGCCGGCCGCGATCGCCGGGAGCTTCGCCGGGTCGTGGGCGGCCACGTCGAGGTTGTCGGCGATCTCCAGGGCCGCGTGGTCGAGCACCTCGATGCCCTCGTGGCCCAGGTAGTCGACCACGGTGCGGGCCAGCGGCCGCAGGTACGGGGTGACCAGCGCGACCTTGCGCGCCCCGAGCGCGTGCAGCCCGGCGACCAGCGCGCCGGCGCTGGTGACCACCGGTGCGGGGGCGCCGCTGTCGACGGTGCGCCGGTGCAGCCGCCGTTCGGCCTCGCGGTGGTAGCCGGGGCCGGCGCTCATCACGGCGACCAGGCAGGCGTAGCCGAGCACGTCGACCCGGGCGTCGGCGAGTTCGACGGCGCAGCGGTCGGACTCCGCGTCCATCCGGCGCAGCTGCTCGGGCGTGACCCTGGTCATCCGCATCCGGCTGGAGTGGAAGGTGAACCGCTCCGGTGCGACCCGCTCGCGGGCCCGCAGCAGCGCGGGGACCTCGGTCTCCATGGTGACGTTGGAGCTGGGGACGATCTGGCCGATCCGGTAGGTGGTCATCAGGGCCTCGGCTCCTCGCGTGTGGGAGGTGGGGTCAGCGGGCGTCGATCACCGGGTTGGTGAGGGTGCCGATCCGTTCGATGGTGGCCTCGACCAGGTCGCCGGGTTGCAGGAACTGCGGAGGCACCAGGCCGGCGCCGACGCCGGAGGGGGAGCCGGTGGAGATCACGTCGCCGGCTTCGAGGGTGACGCCGGCGGAGATGTCGGCGATCAGGCGGGCGATGCCGAACAGCATGTGGCGGGTGTTGGAGCTCTGCCGCAGTTCGCCGTTGACCCGGAGCGACAGGTCGAGGGCCTGTGGGTCGGGGATCTCGTCGGCGGTCACCACGGTGGGGCCGAACGGCGCGTAGGAGTCCTGGCCCTTGGAGAAGAACCACTGGCCGGAGCGGCGCTGGTCGCGGGCGCTGATGTCGTTGACGATGCTGTAGCCGAAGACGTGCCGCCAGGCCTCGGCCTCGGTCACCCGGAAGGCCGGTTCGCCGATGACGACGGCGAGTTCGCACTCCCAGTCGAGCTGCTTGGTGAGGTCGGCGTTGTGCCGGATCGGCTGGCCGGGGCCGGTCACGGCGGTGGACGGTTTGCCGAACAGGACCGGGCGGTCGGGCAGTTCGCGCTCGGTGTCCAGGGTGCGGTGCGATTCGGCGACGTGCTCCACGTAGTTGAGGCCGACGCCGACGATCTTGCCGGGGCGCAGCGGCGCGCGCAGTGCGAGGTCCGCGAGCCGGCGGACGGCGGCGGGGTGGGCGTCGGCGGCGGTGAGCAGCGTCCGGGCGGTGGCCAGGGCCGGCTCCCCGGCCCGGATCACGCCGAGCAGGTCCCCGGGCAGCTCGGCGCCGGTGGCGGCGGCGAGCGCGGACAGGTCGGCGACCCGGCCGGCGCCGAGCAGGGCGCCCAGCCGGGGGGTGTCGTCGCCGTCGGCGCAGTAGGTCAACAGGTGCATGGGGGAGGGTTCCTGACTAGGAGGGCGAGGAGGAAGGGGAGGACGGGGAGGACGAGGAGGGGGCGGTGGTCGGCTGGTGGCCGTCGTGGTCCGGGTAGGCCTCCTCGCGGTACAGGCCGAGCGAGCGCATCACCGGGAAGTCGTCGAACGAGAACAGGCAGGCGTCCTCGCCCTGGTCGAGGTTCGCGTGCTCGTGCCAGGCCCAGGACGGCACCACGAAGATGTCGCCCTGCTGCCATGCGAAGCGGTGCCCGGCGATCACCGAGACGCCGCGCCCCTTGGCCGCCGTGTAGACCACCGAACCGGTGTGCCGGTGGGCCCGGGTGGCCTGGCCGGGCCGCAGCAGCTGGAGGTGCGCGGACATGGTCGGCATCACCGGGCCGCCGGTGACCGGGTTGGTGTACTCCATGATCACCCCGTCGTAGGGCGAGCCCTCGGTGACGCGGGCGAGCCGGCCGAGCGCGTGGTAGCTGGGCTCCCAGGGCCAGCCGAGCAGCGGGGAGTACGGGCGGGTCCACTTCTCGACGCCGTAGGGCAGCAGGTTGCCGCCGTAGGTCGACAGCGAGGAGTTGACCACCGGGCCGGGCCGTTGGTACAGCTCCGGGTGGACCTCGTAGAAGTTCGCGTCGAGCATGTTGACCAGCGGGATGTCCAGGCCGTCCTGCCAGATCACCGGCGCGTCCCCGGACTCGTTGCCGTGCTCGTGCCAGGTGTTGTTGGGGGTGATCGCGAAGTCGCGCGGGCCGACCTTGAGCTTCTGCCCGTCCACGATGGTCCAGGCGCCGGTGCCCTCGTGGACGAAGCGCAGCGCGGCGGCCTGGTGGCGGTGCGCGGTCATCGCCTCGCCGGGGCCCATGATCTGCAGTCCGGTGTACAGCAGGCCGACGGCGGCACTGAGTTCGCGGCGGGCCGGGTTGACCAGCATGACCACGCGGCGGCCCGCGTCGTCGGCTTTGACCAGCGGCAGTGCCTTGCGGACCAGCGGGCGCAGCTCGGCGTAGCGCCAGAGCACCGGCACCGACTTCGGCTGCGGGTACCAGGGCTCGATCTCGTTCGCCACGGTCCACAGTGCGCCCGCGTCGACCTTGGTCAACTCGTCGTAGTAGGCGGTGAGTTCGTTGTTGTCCGTGACGCGGGCCCGGCCGATCCGGGTGTCGTCGTGGTCGGTGGTCATGCCTCCTCCTTCGAAAGCGGCCGCAGCGGTCGGTTGTCCACGTGGAGCCGGAACACGTCGAAGCGGTTGTAGTGGCCGACGATGTCGTGCATCTGCTTGGGCTGGACGCACCGGCCGAGGTCGATCTCGGCGTAGACGATGCCCTCCTCGTCCACCAGCGGCTCGGTGACCGGGCGCCCGTCCGGGCCGAAGACGCCGGACAACGCGCTGTGCGGGCGGTCGAGTTGCTTGCGCACCCGGGCGTCGTCGGCGGCCAATAGGTCGACCATCGCGGGCGAGACGGTCGAGCAGGACACCACCGTGAACACCTTGCCCTCGAAGCAGTGCGCGGCGGCGCGCAGCGCGATCGCCTCCGCCATGTCGTAGTCCTCGGGGGCGGTGGGCAGCGCGATGTAGGCGGCGGCGTGGACGAGTTCGCCCTGCGCCAGCAGGGTGAAGCGGGCCAGTGGGTTGGTGTTCTCGCCGCAGGCGAGGACGCCGAGCGGGCCGACGGCGGTGCGGTGGACGCGCAGCGAGCTGCCGTCGCCGGGCGTCCAGGTGAGCTTCTCGGCCCAGGTCGGCACCAGTTTGCGGTGCACGCCGAGCAGTTCGCCGTCCGAGCCGATGGTCAGCAGGGTGTTGTAGAGGACCCCGAGGCTGTGCCGCCCGCGCTCGTTGACGCCGATCACGACGACCGTGCCGGTCCGCCGGGCGGCGGCGCACAGGGCGTCGACGTACGGGCCCGGGACGTCCACGGCCGCGCGGTAGAGCCGCTCGTACCAGGGCGAGCCCTGGAGGGGGTCCGTCGTCCAGTTCCAGTACGGGTAGCCGGGGACGAACACCTCGGGGAAGACGACGAGGGCGGCGCCGTGGCCGGCCGCCTCGTGGATCAGGGCGACCGCCTTGTCGACGGTGGCGGCGGGGTCCAGGTAGACGGGGGCGGCCTGGACGGCGGCGGCGGTGAAGCGCGGCAGGTCCAGGGCGGTGGCCACCGGTTCGGTCATCGGTCCTCCTCCTCGGCTGGGCTCGGGCGGTCGGCTGGGCTCGGACGGTCGGTGGGGCTCGGGTGATCGGTGGGGACCAGGCCCGGGTGGTCGGTAGGGACCGGGCTCGGGTGATCGGTGGGGGCCGGACCCGGCCGCCGACGGTCCGAACCCCGCCGACCACCCGGGCCCG